>CAIZIN010000019.1 GCA_903933085.1 uncultured bacterium | reverse complement strand
GTGGTCAGAAAATTTTTCACCAGAAAAATATTTGTGATCGAGAGTACTTAGTAGAATTTGAGCAAAGCGAAAAATTATACTTAGTAACTCGTGACCGAGTCCAAGTCTCGCAGCAAAAAATAAAGTACCAGATCCCGGCTCTCGGTAAACTTTAACTGTACTTAATACTGTCTCAAATCCTGAACAAAAAAGAACTATATTGGAAATTAATAAATTCTTACGAAAAGTTTCTACTTATCATACAATGAAAAACATAGACAATATCAAAATCTCAAAAGCTATTCCCGACGATGCTGAAGGTATTCAAATTTTAACAGCAGAGTCATCCAAAGGAATGTATGCTCTGTGCGGATGGTCTCCGGAAGAAATCAGCAATCATTTCCCTATTGAGAAAATTAAAGAAGGTGCAGAAAGACTTAGAAAACTTATTCCAACTTTTACTGAAGACGATATCATGTTTGTTGCAAAAGATGAAGAGAATAAAATTATAGGATGTTGCCTTGCAGAAAAACAGAAAAATATAAACAAAATCGAAGCAGTATATATCTCGCCAGAATTTCAAGGATTTGGCTTGGGCAAGAAATTATACGACACGGCTTATGGATTACTAAATCACAACAATCATACATTTCTTGATGTATTTTCGCTAAATTCAAAAGCTATTAACTTTTACAAAAAACTAGGTTTTCTTGAAACGGGAAAGAAAACTTTTGATAAAAGATTCAAAGACTCAAAAGGGAATATTTTAGAAATATCAGAAATGATGCTTGTAGGACAAAAATAGTTTACAGATGCAAGCCAATACCACAAAGGGTAACCGAAGCCCTGTTCTCAATAAATAACTAGTCGAAATTCCGAAAGATGATAAACTACATAAATGAATAAAGAGCCAATTTTTTCTTATCCGAATAATAAACAAGAAAACTGGGTTTCCTACAGAAATTCAGAAAAATTTAAAAATGCAATTACAGACTTGGAAAACCTATCTGTTTTAGGTCCACAATCAAAAGTGGTCATCTTGTCAGTAGCATTAAACATAAAACAGGCAGCGGATTTTACTATCCTATTTGATCAAATTAGTCCAGATCGTGTAGAACAAATACTCTCTGACTTAGGAGTCTATTTTTCTCGTAATCCTGAATCCGAAAAAAATGAAATCGAGTGGAACAAACGAAGAGAAGGAACATTTGGATGTTATGTGATCGGAGCAACCCCAGATGCTATTACGGAAGCAGTCGAAGCCATAGAATCTTATCCAGCAGACGATTATCATACTAAATATGGAAAAGCAATGGAGTTTCCTGATACCGCCATTGAAGCTTTTAATAAATCTATAAACACCAACAACGACGAGCTCTTACTTTGGAATGAAGACCTCCTTACTGATGAAGAAAAAGCCTTCACTTTTTTTAGATATTCAAAAGATAATTGGCAAAAGGAAGTTGAATTTGTAGAACAAATTATAGATGGAATAAAGGAATATTCCCCTAAAATATATGCAGAAGTTATGAACAAAAAATCATAATAATTATAGTGTTATACTTAATAAATGAAGAAAAATAAAATTTGGTTCGTAAATAAAACATATGGATATGGATGGACCCCGGCAACGTGGGAAGGATGGCTTGTTATATTTTTATGGCTCATTCTTTTTATTCCTTTAACTTTGACCATGGAGCATAACTGGATTTTAGGTCTAATTGGAATATTCTTTATCACCAGCTTGTTAATATATGTTTCCTATAAAAAAGGCGAAAAGCCTCGTTGGCAATGGGGTGGAAAACGTGACATAAAATAAATGTAAGTAACCAGAGACAAGCTCTCGGTAATCTCCTCTTTTCCTCACTTTCTGTTATAATTCGATAATATGGAAAATAACCACTCCCTAGAATCAAAAGAGCCTAACCCTAAACTACTTTTTAAATTAACACTAATGAGGCATGAGAAGCCTTTTTATAAAGATGAAGGCCACGACCTTACTCCTGAAGGAGTTGAAGGTAGTATAGCTTCTGGGAAGCATTTTAGGGAGGACGGAATAATAAGTGACAATGATGAAATTCACCTTGTTCACTCACCAACCAAAAGAGCAAAAGGGACTCTTGATTTTATCGCACAGGGAGCAGAACTGGAAGATCTACCGAAAAGATCAATCAATCAATTACGTAAAAGTGACATGTACGATACAGCGACATTAAACGCTCGTTTTAAAGAACTAGATTTTGATATGGAAAAAATTTCAGAAGATCATTACAAGAATCCGATATTTGATGAGAGACCAGACATTATCGAACCGCAATCTCATAAAAAAGAACGTCTGTATAGAGCTTTTGAATATCTTGTTCGGTGGTTTGAAAAGCATCCCTCTGAAGATAAGAAACCTCACGTAATTTCAGTTTCTCATTTTGAGCTAATTACTCATATTATCGATGATGTATTTGGCATAGAAAATATTGGCAGATATCACGCACCTTCTTTTGGGGAATCTGTTTATATCGAAGCTTATGGTGACACAGACTCAAATGAAAATATTAGACTAAAAGTAACATACGGTAGCAAAACCAAATATGTATTGTTTGATCGAAAAAATAGATTAATTAAAGAAATATAAATATGATTACAAACGAAAAAATAATTGAAAAGTTTAAAAACGGAAATTTTGCTGGTGCCGAAACCTCAGCACCACAACATATAACAACAACCATTTCCCATGTTTTTGTTGATAAAACAAAAGTATGGAAAGTGTATAAAGGTGACAACTTTTTTTTCAATGAAAATTTTAATGATCTATCAAAAAAGGAAAGTAGATTTTCGTTTACACGAAAGGACTTTATTTGGAACCATCGCCTTAGCCCGGAAGTATATCTTGAATTAAAGGGAATAACCCTAAGAGATGATAAGCTTATTTTTGGAGACGCAAATGATTCTGCTGATGACCTTGTGATTGTAATGAATAAAATCGATATGAATAACGGTCTTTTTAATCTATTAAATGAAAACAAACTTTCTTTAAGTGATTGTTTTCAAATCGGAAAACAGCTAGGCGAAAGATCTAAGGGTTTGCCACAGGAAGAGCCTGTACGTGATTTGTATGAGGATTTTGTCCAACGCTCAAACGACCTAGTGTCATGGTTAGCTGGGGTTGAAAAATATATCTCTAAAGATGAAGCTCAAACATATCTAAATACTTTCTCTCAATTTGTAGAATTAAACAAAATTAAATTTGAAAAATCGACAGGGCTTATTGGTCCATGCTTAGACATACATGCAGATAATGTTGTTTTTACTAACGGTAATTTACTACCCATAGATACCTACGCTCCAAAAGAAGCTTGGTTGTATGGATATAAATTTTTAAATATATATAGAGTTGCTACAGATATCTATGCTTTTTTAGGTGAAGAATACTTTGAACAAACTTTAAAAGGCTACGAGGAATCCACGGGAGATAAATTACCGAGAGAATTCGATAGATCACTCGTTCTTTATTGTGAACTAATTACTTGTCCTTATCAATATATGCTTTCTGAAAAAGATCCTTCGCGACTTAAGGTCGCTGAAAAATATCACATTTTTCTAAAACGGTTATAAATTATCTCCGCAGAGGACTACATAAGGAGGTCAAACCTCCCTTACCTACTCATCGCCCCCCCCTGTCTCTCACCTCTTATCTTTGATAAACTGTAGGCATGCAGAAAGAATTAACAAATGAAGATTTAGGTTATGATTATTTTTTTGAACATAATCGTAGTCAATTAGAATTAGAAAAATATTCCGTAGTCCGAGTTATCGCTGAACACAGAGGAGTTTATAAAGTAAAAAACTTAAACGGAGAATATTCAGCAAGAGTAACAGGGAAGCAAATGCTTGGCCGTATATCAAGAGAGAATTTTCCTGCCGTGGGCGACTGGGTTGCAATTACCGAATTAAATAAAGATCAAGCAATAATTTATAAAATACTACCCAGAAAAACAATTGTACAAAGAAAATCAATCGATAGAGGTCATATCCAAATCATTGCAACGAATGTTGATGTTGCATTTATTGTTGAATCAATCGGCAGAGACTACAACCTAAATCGTTTCGAAAGATATTTTTCTATTGCGAATAACGGTGGAGTAAAACCGGTAGTCATATTAAATAAAATAGATTTAATATCAAAAAATGAATTAGAATTAAAACTAGCTGAAATCAAGAAGAGATTTAAAGATATAGATATTATTACAACAAGTACTATAAACGAGAATGGTTTAGACGATTTAGAAAAACACATCACTAGCAAAAACACATACTGCTTTCTAGGTTCATCAGGGGTTGGGAAATCCTCTTTGATTAATAAATTACTTAATAAAAGTGTTATTAAAACTGGTGATGTTGGTATTCATAACCATAGAGGAAAACACATCACCACAAGTAGAGAAATGTATTTCCTGGAAAACGGAGGTATTGTAATAGATAACCCAGGAATACGAGAAGTGGGTGTGGTAGACATACATTCTTCGATTGGTGGTGTTTTTGATGAAATAATTGAAATAGCCAAAAAATGTAGGTATGTAGATTGCACCCACGTGCACGAACCTGATTGTGAAGTATTGTTAACGTTGAAATCTGGCGAGTTAGATATGGATAAATATTCAAATTATATAAATTTGAAAAAGGAAGCTGAGTACAATAATATGTCTGAATTTGAAAAAAAGGAAAAAGAACAAAAGTTTGGTAAATTCATAAAAACTGCAAAAAAATCACTTAGGAAGAGAAATTATTAATACAAAAAACAACCTACTTCTAAATAATGTAGACAACAAAAGCCTTGATCTCAACCCTTATTCTTTAAGCTCCCCATCAATCAATCTTGCACTAATTCTTCCAGATTCAATAATTGTTGGTAGGCCACTACCGGGGTGTGTTCCCCCTCCGACAATATATAGATTTGAATAACCCTCAAGTCTATTATGAGGTCTTAGGTAAAGCATTTGATCCAAGGAGTGAGCTAGATTAAACACAGCTCCCTTATAAACATCAAATTCATTTTCCCAATCATTTGGAGTTATTATTTTTTCTACCTCAATATGTTCTCGAATATCCTTAAGATCTGCTCTTTCCTCAAGTTTACTTATTATTAAATCTCTATAACCCTGCTTTTCTTTCTCCCAATCAATTTTACTATTTAGATTTGGTGCTGGCACAAGTATATATAGAGTAGATTTTCCTTCTGGAGCCAATGAAGTGTCAGTCATAGAAGCATTTTGAATATAGAAAGACGGATCCTCTGAAAGAGTTAAATTTTCATATATCTCTTCTGTGTTTCTTTTATAATTAGAACTGAAAACTATATTATGATGAGGAATATCATATTTTTTTGATAACCCTAGATAAATCATAAAAGTTGAACAGGAATAGGCTCGACTTTCTAGATTTTTATTTGTAAACTTTTGACGCTTATCTTCAGGAATTAGATGTGAAATACCTTGAGCAAAGTCTGCATTCATTATCACAGAATCAGCCTCAATCCTTTCTCCATTTTCTAGCTCTACACCAATGGCTTTTTTTCCATCAAAAATTACTTCCTTAACGGGAGTATTTAATTTTATCTCAGCACCAGATTCTGTCGCAGCCTTTGCTAAACCTTCCGAAATTTTACAAACTCCTCCCACTGGATGATATACACCAAAAGCATGTTCAACGTAAGAGAGGATTGTAAACGCCCCAGGACACTTCCAAGGAGACATCCCAAGATACTTCGCTTGAAAGGCCATGGCAATTTTAAAATCTTCATCCTTAAAAAACTTTGACAAGACACCGTGAACAGACTTACCTAAATCCATTACATAAAATGCTCTCAAAAGTTTCAATCTTAGATAATTATACCAATGCATATAAGGCACAGTTAGGCATTTATATAATCGGTCATACTTAAGTTTTTGGGAAGTTATGTATTTATCATATCCTTTTAACTCCCCAGGAAATACTCTAGCAATTTCTTTTTTTAAATTATCTTTATCAAAATGAACAAAAAAATCTTTTCCATCTGAATAACCTAATCGATACATCGGATCAAGGCGTATTAAGTTGATATAATCTTCCATTTTTTTTCCAACCTCCTCAAATGTTTCTTTAAAAACATCTGGCAACATAACAAAAGTTGGACCAAGTTCAAATTTAAAATCACCCAGTTTAAGTACAGAGTTTCTGCCTCCAATATGAGATTTTTTTTCAAAAACTGTGACATCATACCCCTTACTCGCGAGAAGCATTGCAGACGTTAACCCACCAGGTCCAGCACCAATAATTATTATGTGTTTCTTTTTCATATTATTGGCCTTATTTTACCATGCAAAAAAATATGTGCGAGTTTTTATCAAATTAGTTTTTCAACATACAGTAAAGATCTAGCGTCGTTTAATGTTATAATATATACATATGAATTTTTACAATAAATACATCCTACCAAAACTCGTCAACTATGACATGAGTGATAAAAATTTTGGAAAAGAAAGGTCTGCAGTAGTAGAAAATGCTTCGGGCGTAGTGCTTGAGGTAGGTTTTGGATCAGGTTTAAATATTCCTTTTTATAAAAATATTTCAAAACTTTATGGTCTTGATCCTTCTTCTGAATTATATAAAATTGCAAATGAAAGAATTAAAGAAGCCAACTTCCCTATTGAACACATAAAAGCATCCGCTGAAAACATACCCCTCCCCAACGATAGTGTCGACACTATTACTTCTACTTGGAGTATGTGCACTATTCCAGATCCAAAATTAGCCTTAAAAGAAATGCTGAGGGTCTTAAAACCTGGTGGAAAATTTATGTTTATTGAACACGGTGCATCGCCAAAAAAAGCTATAGAAAACTTACAAAAAATATTTACACCAATCACAAAACCTTTTACAGGAGGATGTCATATGGATAGAAAAATTGATGAACTCATTACTAATGCGGGTTTTGAAATTATCAGTATGAAAAATTCAGGAGAGAAATATAAACCATTGTATTATCTTTATAAAGGCGTGGCTGTAAAAAATATTTGAACAACTATCAAGACCTAATCTTCGGAAAAGATCTAGATTATCGATAATATATATATCTCCAAAAACCTAATTCCTATCATTGATACAGTTTTATGCCATAGCGGAAAACTGTATTTCACTCTTCCAATTTTAGTACTCTTACATTACAATAACTACATGAAAAATATTATTATATCAATTATTATCATTTTATTATTAGCATCAGGAATTTGGTATTTTACTAAAAGTAATAACCAAGAAAAACTTACATTGCAAAATATGAAAGATAATGTTACCAATGATAGTGCTGCAAGCACATCTGAGCAGAAAATTAATAATAATCCCTCCAACCTTTCTGCTGAAAACTTGGGAGGGCAAGAAAAATCTATGAACGCAATTTTACACACAAGTTTGGGAGACATAACTATAAAACTTAGTCCAGATACCACACCAAATACTGTAGCCAACTTTGTAAAGCTGGCTCAAAGCGGTTTCTATGACGGTACAAAATTCCACCGAGTAATTAAGGGCTTTATGAACCAAGGAGGTGATCCATTGAGTAAGGATGATTCTTCTATGGCTCGTTGGGGCACAGGAGGTCCTGGGTATCAATTTGCTGATGAAATTACCCAAACTAACAACAATGGAATTGGAAGCCTTGCGATGGCAAATGCAGGCCCAAACACAAATGGAAGTCAGTTCTTCATCAACGTCGCAGACAACTCTTTCCTAAACACAAAGCACACTGTTTTCGGAAATGTCACAGAGGGTATGGATATAGTGACAGCAATAAACAATGTTAAAACAGCTCCAGGTGATCGACCAGTAGAAGCAGTATTAATCAAGTCGATTACAATTAAATAATCAAGCACCACACACAAAAACCGAACACTTTCTGCTATCGCAGAAAGTGTTCGGTTTTTTAATCCTAACCTACGCCTTTTTCAAAAACTCTACTCGAAGCACCAAGCCCTTCATTCCGTCGGCATTACATTCAATCAATTCTTCATCATCAGTCAAATGAATATTTTTAATCTTAGTTCCCTTCTTTAAGGTAGCAGAAGTTCCCTTAACTTTTAAATCTTTTACAACCATCACGCTATCACCGTTTGCAAGAATATTACCAAAAGCATCCTTTATAACAATCTCTTCATTTTCATCTGTATTCATTTTTGTATTATACATAATTTTAGTGGGTAGTAAATTAAATCTATATAAAAAAACACCCCGCTTTAGCTAGAGTGTTGGGTTTAAATACACTATTCAAAATGATCATAAGCTCCACCAGGAATCAAACTAAGTTGGGATTTGCTATGTTTCAAGGCAATTCCAAATTGGGCCAATTCGCGCCAAAATTCTTCTCGCTTCCGTAATACACATTCGATTGAATCCAAAAATCGATAGAAAAACTTCTTTGGAGTCAGACCGGTGAATTCCCAAAAGGAACCATCAAGGCAGGCAGGTTTTACTTCAACTTCCTTCGGTGTGCAAAACCTATTGATATGGGGAGGATCTTCAATATAGGAAAGCTCACTTCGAACCTCTATAGTCACCCACTCAAAAGCTCGAGTGAGTGCCCAGAGTTTCTGGACTACATAGATAGGTCTTTCCCTACTAGTATCTTCAGCCAAATAACTAAATTCATTTGAAGACACACGCTCATCCTCTGGTGGAAAGATAGCTTGGAAGTCTGGACCAGCACCAATAAACAGGACTTCATATTTTTTCATCTTCTCATTCAAGGAGTGCGTTCCGCTATAATCATCCCAAAGGATACCGGTTGTTCGCAGAGTACTTAATGTTAATTTATTCAAAAGAGGTCTAACTTTCTCTGCCTCAAATTTAATTAAATCCACCCATTCAGCGGTGGTAATTGGATTTTGGCGTACCAAAATTGGGGAAACGTCTACATTGGTCAGTTGCATTTTATTATTTTGTTTGTTCTGTTTCCGGCGTACCGTAGCAGAGTGTTTGTGCGATACGGGCTTTGGGGCCCGTAAGTGCATTCAGAATTGAACGCTCCACCGAAAGAATACCACATCCATAGAGATTGTAAATAATAAATTTTTATACCTCAAACATTCAGTTTTTTGTTATAATATTCACATGAAAACATCAATTCGATACATACTCACAAAAGATGATCAAAAGCTTGTAGGTCTTTTATGTGTACAAAAAATTGAAACAAAAGTTATGGGTGGTGCCGATCACCTATATAATAATTATGAACAGCAATTAGCAGACATGATGAATTTATGAATTCAAAAAATTTAAAAATCCTAATTGTAGGCGTTAGTGCTTCTGGTAAATCCACATTTGCTCGGAATCTATCTGATATAACAAAATTGCCGGTGATCTTTATGGACTCTATTATGTGGAACCCGGGTTGGGAGTATATTGGTGATGAAGAGACTGTTGAAAAACTTGTCGAGGTGAGTGAAAACCCAAAATGGATTATCGAGGGGTATATCACAAAAGGAGCACGGACTTTTTTATTTGAAAAAGCTGACCAAATAATATATTTAGATTATTCCCCTCTCGTGTGTTCTTTGCGCTATATTAAAAGATGGTGGAAACATCGAATAAATCCTCGCCCTGAGTTAGAAGGGTCCCCAGAAAAATTTAGTTTGAAATTTCTTAGGACAATTTGGAATAAATGGGAAGCAATATCACTCAACAAATTCCTCGCTCAAGTGCCGGGTCAGAATAAAATCACAATTATAAAATCCCCAAAAGCTGCTTCACTTTTTATTAGCCAATATAAATTCAATTAACATGAAAAAAACCTGGAGACAAAAAATCGAAAGTAATTCTAGTTCATTTATTCAAGTAGTTAGAATAATACTTTTAATTTTAATCGAACCGCAGAATTCCCCGTAGCTCTGCTATGGGGATGAATGCGGAGAGTAGAAAGGGGGTCGGGGAAAACTCTAGTTTTCCCCGTGGAGGTTGAGATTGGGCTGAGGCCCAATTGAAAAAGCTTTTGAGATAAAATTGAGTTTACGAAAATTTTATCCAAAAGGTGTACAGTTCATGTAATGAAGGCAGACGAAGTCGTTGAGAACCGAGAGGGTCTCAAAAATGAAGATACC
>CAIZIN010000018.1 GCA_903933085.1 uncultured bacterium | reverse complement strand
TGGTGATAAAAAAATAAAATTAGAATTATCTTTATAGGATGTACCACATACACACCACGC
The DNA here is from genome assembly GCA_903933085.1 of uncultured bacterium. Classification (GTDB taxonomy): domain Bacteria; phylum Patescibacteriota; class Minisyncoccia; order Phycocordibacterales; family CAIZIN01; genus CAIZIN01. Next base: position 2,484 of record CAIZIN010000018.1, on the reverse strand, counting down.
ATGCTTTTGTTTTAAACGTAACTCCATCAGGTGAAAAAAATTATTTCATAACTCTTTTTACTCGTGAGTTTGGGATGATTCGGGCAAAAGCTCAAAGTGTGCGTGTAAACGATTCTAAACTTCGCTATGCTCTTCAAGAATACTCTTATGTAGAAGTCTCTTTGGTTAAAGGTAAAGAAATTTGGCGCATTACAAATGCGTTACCGATTTATAATATCTATTTTGAGTTAAAAAATGATCAAGATATTTTCATGGTTATAGCTAGAGCTTTTTCACTTCTTCGCCGTCTTATTCCCGAAGAGGGTTGCGAAGTCTTGATCTTTGATGATATAAAAACGATATGTGCAAATGTACAAACGATAAAGTACACAAAAAGCTCTATAGAGATATTAGAATGGCTCTTTGTCTTGAGGATGCTTTGTTTTTTGGGGTATTCTAAAAAAGAGTCATTTCAGAATCTTTGTGAAGATAAAATAGAGTGGACAAATGAATATTTGGATTCTATTTCTTCCTATAAAAATAATGCAATTTATTACATAAACCAAGCATTAAAAGCTTCTCAGTTGTGATATAATATGGGGTATTATGATGGAAGATAAACATAAACTTGATAAATTAGCTTCAAAACTTTATTCGCGTGCAAATTCTGTTGAGGCTGAGTATAAAAAACATGAATTACAGTCAAAGGTTTATGATACACCAAAAGTTTGGGATGATGATTTGAGTACAAACATAGAAGATAGTTTAGATAATCAAAATAATATGTCACGTAAAACAAAAAATCCTTTTTATAAGATGTTATTTGGTTCTTTTATTTTTTTGGCTATGAGCATATTTGTGGCCATATTTATGATAATGAGTGGTGGAAATTCAGTATCTCCTGATAATATCAATATTACTATTGGTGGACCAATTCAGATTGGTGGTGGGCAGGAGCTGTCTTTAGATGTAGGGATTGAAAATAAAAATAATGTAGCTTTACAGTTAGTTGATTTGGTTATCGATTATCCTTCTGGGACAAAGATTGCTTCTGATACTCGTTCTGATTTAAAACGCGAAAGAGTAAATCTTGGTGATATTAATTCTGGTCAATTTGCGCATAAGATTTTTAAATCAGTTCTTTTTGGAGAGGAAGGGAGTACTCAGATAATAAAAGCTTCTATTGAATATCGTGTACCTGGTTCAAATGCTATTTTTCAAAAAGAAAAAAGTTTTTCAATAGTTTTAAATTCTTCACCGGTTTCAATTGTGACAAAAGGTTTAAAAGAAATAACATCTGGACAAGCCGCTCAATTTGAGGTGACTGTCTCATCAAACTCTGAAAAACCACTTAAGAATATTGTTCTTAAAGCTGAATATCCTTTCGGATATTCTTTTAAGGAAGCTGTACCCTCTACTTCAGAAGGAAATGATACTTGGAAAATCGGATCACTTCTCCCTAAGGAAACTCGAACTATTAAAATATCTGGAACTTTGCAAGGACAAAATGAAGAAGAAAGATATTTTAAATTTACATTAGGCAACACTAAGGATTCTAATGATACAGAAATTGGAACAATATTAGCCCTTTCTTCTCAAATAATTTCAGTAAAAAAACCTTTTATGGGGGTTGAGCTTACTTTAAATGATTCAAAAACTGATGAATATGCTGCCTCAGATGGAAGTACAATTAATGCAGTTATTGATTGGATAAATAATACACAAGAGGCATTAGCAAACGCAGAGGTTATTGCTGTTTTATCAGGAGATATTTTAGATCCATCATCGGTTTCTGTCTCAAGTGGAGGATTTTTTGATTCATCACAAAATACAATAACTTGGGATAAAAGAGAGACTCTAAATTTGGAAGAGATAAATCCAAACAGTAAAGGTAGATTTTCTTTTAGTTTTATAGTACATAATATAAATAAAAACTCACTACAGCTTAAGGTAGATGTTGGTGTAAAGGCACAGCGTGTATCTGTTGACAATGTGGAGGAGCAAATTAATTCAGTAGCTTCCAAAATAATAAAACTTACAACTGGGCTACATCTTGCTTCAAAGGTTTTGTATTATACTGGATCACTTGAAAATAGTGGCCCTATACCACCTAAATCTGAAACAGAAACTACTTATACGGTTGTCTGGACAGTAACAAATAATTTAAATGATGTGTCTAATGCTAAAGTCACAGCAAAATTACCGCCATATGTTTCTTGGAATAATATCATTTCTCCATCAACTGAAAAAATTTCTTATGATTCTGTTACCGGGGATGTTGTTTGGGATATTGGAGATGTGTTTGCAGAAGCTGGTTTTGCAAAACCTAAACGAGAAGTTTCTTTTCAGATAGTATTAAAGCCAAGTGCTACACAAGTTGAATCAATTCCAAGTTTATTAGGTGAGCAAGTTCTTACTGGGAAGGACAATTACTCAAATGCTCAAATTGTCGACAGGAGAAGCCCTCTTAATACAAGCCTTGTAAATGATCCTGGTTTTATTGAG
>CAIZIN010000017.1 GCA_903933085.1 uncultured bacterium | reverse complement strand
GTCCGTCGTCGCCACTCCTCCCGAGGCCAGCTGAAACTTCCACGCTCAACAATTTTGTAAATTATACGCCGCTCGTTTTGTTGGGAAGTTGGAGAAGCTGGCGGGCTGTATTCCTCGATTACTCGGAATACAGTCAGTTGAATTGATGCGTCCAAAAAGCCTCTGCTGAGCTCTTTTTGGACGCATAGGGTGCAAATTCTTGCATTACCAACATAATTATGTTATAATATATATGTAATGAAGTTCTTTAAAAAGGTTGTTTCGTCTTAGCAGAAAACGGCTTTATTCAAGGCCTTTCTCTGCTACGACGAAACCACAATTGGTCAGTCCTCTGGCAAAAAACAATCGGCCCGTGAACTGGTGAAAATCCATAAACGACGTCACAGAAAAAGGACTAGTACAATGAAAAATACAGCTACCCTAGGTCAAATCCAAAAACTCCTGTCACTTCTCGAGGGTATCCCCTCTGAGCAAGTCCAGAAGGCTATCGAATCAGACCTCCTCAGTGAAATCATTCGCTCTGGAGAACTCAGTTCCATCAAAGAAAAGCATCTGCGTGAGCAGTTCGTGAATGGATGGAAAATTGTTATGCAGCTTCTTCGGCCGGAAGAAATCTTCATCACATGCCCTCGAAATGCTTGCACCTATTACGACAGTGATCCTGATAGAAAGGAAAAGTACCAGGTGAAAGTTTGGAAAGACAATTACGGCTACTGGAAAAAGTCCAAGGGGCACGTCAGCCACGGTGGCTTTATGCCTAAGGAGGCGATACTCTTGTTGGAGTACTACGATACCAAGAGTTTTGTGGGAAAGTCGGCGTGTCCAAACATCGCCGATACTCAACTCTGTGGTGCCCTCTCTCGTCATATCGAATGTGAGGAGTGGCACAAAGAAACATTAGAAGATAAAGGTGACTTCGGTGCAACTGTATATCTTGACATCATCAGTGTTCGAAAAAAATCCTAACCTACTTATCCCGTTTTTAAAAGTTTGACGGATGGATTCAAACTTTTACCCCAAGCACAGTGCTTGGGGTTTATTTTTTATATTTTTTGCACATATTTGAATATTTGTTAAACTTCCAGTATTGATCCCGTTAGAGATTTATCATAGGCATAGCTTCTAGCTTTGGGATTATATGACACAATATAAGGATGGCTTACTAAAGAATTATTAAATAAATTTTTAACGGGATGAACTTCACCAAAACAACACTAAAAAATGGGCTTAGGATTATTACTGTGCCGATGAAAGATAATGCTACGGTGACAGTAATGTCTCTAGTCGAGGCTGGTTCGAATTATGAAACAAAAGATAAAAACGGAATCTCTCACTTTTTAGAGCATATGTGTTTTAAGGGTACTGAAAAAAGACCTTCTTCCTCTATTATAAATATTGAGCTTGATTCTTTGGGTTCACAATCAAATGCTTTTACTGGTAATGAATATACTGGTTATTGGGCAAAAGCTCATTATTCAAAAACAGAAAAACTTTTGGATATTGTTTCTGATATTTATTTAAACTCTAAATTTCCAGAAGGTGAGTTAGAAAAAGAAAAAGGAGTGATTATTGAAGAAATAAATATGTATGAAGATTTACCAAGAGCAAAAGTGGGGGAGATTTTTGAAGAATTACTTTATGGGGATCAACCTGCAGGAAGACCTATAATTGGTCCAAAGGAAAATATAAGAAAAATGACTCGAGAAGATTTTGTAAAATATCACAAAGATCATTATGTGGCGAAGGCAACAACTGTGGTTGTGGCGGGAAAGATAAATGAAAAGAAGATAATTGCTGAAATTAAAAAACTGTTTGATAAAGTTTCAAGTGGTAAGAAAGGAAAAATCGAAAAAGTAGTCGAGATTCAGAAAAAACCACAAGTAAAACTTTTTTTCAAGGAAACAGATCAAACTCATTTAATAATTGGTTTTCGTGCGTTTGATAGATATGACAAAAGAAATACAGCCCTCTCGCTTCTTTCGATTGTGCTCGGTGGGGGTATGAGTTCAAGACTTTTTCAAAAAATGAGAGAAGAGCTTGGGATTTGTTACTATGTTCGTTCTATGAAAAGCATGTATACGACTCATGGGACTTTCTCTGTTTGTGCAGGTGTTTCAAATACTCGAGTTAAAGAAGCTATTGAAGGGATTATGGAAGAATTTAAAAATATTTCAAAAGAACTAATTCCTGAAACAGAACTTCGTAAAGCAAAAGATTATTTGGTAGGTACTATGTATTTAGGTTTAGAATCATCAGATTCTTTGGCTGATTTTTATGGTTTTCAAGAGTTGTTGCATGATAAAAAAATACAAACACCTGAAGATTTAGTATTAAAGATAGAAAAAATAACTGCAAAAGAAATTCAAAAATTAGCAATTGAGATCTTAAAAAATGAAGGACTTAATCTTGCGATGGTTGGGCCGTTTAAAGATGAAAAGGAATTTATACCATTACTTAAGCTCAAATAATTTTTAATTTTGTAATTTTTAATTTTTCAAATAATTTCTTAATGCTTTAAAAATTGATTCATTAAAACATTATTTAAAAATTAAAAATTTGTGCTTAAAAATTCGTAGTAAGATATCCTTAAAATGACTACGGGTAGTAATTTTGCTAATGGGGAAATAGGATTACAACTAGCCGTCTTTGTGCTACTATTTGATTATGATACAACATAATACTATTAATATTTCCTCGAGCACTATAGTTCGTACTATGCTGATAGGTTTTTGTTTCTATTTGGCTTATATTTTAAGAGATATCTTACTTGTCATATTTACCGCTGTAACAATCACAGCAGCTATAGAACCTTTAAATAAAATGTTGGTCAAGCGAAAAATTCCACGAACATTAGCTGTGGTTATGGTATTTCTTTCAATGGGATTAATTGTGGCTGGAGGTTTTTATCTATTCTTACCGGTATTTGTTTCTGATGTTTTAGGTGTGTTAGATTCTCTTCCTAGATACATAGATACAACAAATCTTTTAAGTCCACTCAGTGACACATCTTTTGGAGCTTCTCTGCCAAACCTTTCAATTCAGAATATTGTTGAATCTTTAAGCTTAACATTTTCTAATGTTACCGGTGGATTATTTACGACTATCTCTGGATTTTTTGGTGGCATCATAAGCTTTATTTTGATTGTTGTTTTATCATTTTATCTTTCTGTTCAAAATGATGGCGTTGGTAATTTCTTGAGAGTAATTACTCCAGATTATTACGAAGATTATGTTTTAGATTTATGGAGACGTTCAGAGAAAAAAATTGGTCTTTGGCTACAGGGTCAATTACTTCTTGGTATAATTATCGGGATCCTTACATTTTTAGGTCTCTCTATTTTAGGTGTAAAGAGTGCACTTTTCTTAGCTTTGATTGCTATGGTTCTTGAACTAATTCCTATTTTTGGAATTGTCCTTGCTATCATTCCAGCTTTTGCTATAGCTCTTTCGGATGGTGGGGCGACTTTAGCTTTTCTTGTGATCGGTCTTTATGTGATTATTCAGCAATTTGAAAATCATTTGATTTATCCTCTAGTGGTTCGAAAGATAGTTGGGATTCCTCCGATTTTAGTTATCCTTACACTTATTATTGGGCTTAAGCTTGCTGGGTTCATTGGTGTAATTCTTTCGGTTCCTGTGGCGGCAATTTTGATTGAAGTATTAAATGATATTGAAAAGAAGAAGGTGAGTAGAATTTCAAACTAAGTATAATTTAAATTTAATAAGAATAAACTAATAGAATATATGTCTGATACTCAAACAACAAAAGGTAATTTTTACATCACAACGACACTTCCATATGTAAACGCAGAGCCACACCTAGGTCATGCGATGGAGTTTATTCGTGCTGATGTTGTGGCTAGGTACAAAAAGATTCAAGGTTTTGACGTATTTTTTAACACTGGCACAGATGAACATGGAATGAAGTTATATGAAGGGGCAAAGAAAGAAGGAAAGACTGAACAGGAGTATGTAGATTTTTACGCCGGAAAAGTAAAAGAGCTTCTAAAACTTATGGGTATTAGTGAAGAAGTAAATTTTATTCGTACAACCGACGAAAAGCATATACAGGCTACAAAAGCTTTTTGGAATAAAGTTTCAGAGAATGGTTATATTTATAAAAAAAATTATAAGGCAAAGTACTGTGTTGGTTGCGAAGAGGAAAAAACCGATAGTGATCTAGTGGATGGAAAATGTCCTATTCATCCAAATCGGGAACTTGAAATAATCGAAGAAGAAAATTATTTTTTCAAGTATTCGGCTTTTGAGGATAGACTTACTAAATTTTATGAAAGTAATTCAACTTTTGTTATTCCAGATTTTCGTTTAAACGAAATGAAAGAGTTTGTTCGTCATGGTCTTCAGGATTTTAGTATTTCACGTTTGAAGACGAAGATGCCTTGGGGGATAGAGGTGCCTGGAGATCCTGATCATATTATGTATGTTTGGTTTGATGCTTTGGTGAATTATATTGCCACACTTGGATATCCAGATTTAGAAGGAGATTTTAAAAAATATTGGATAGAAGGTGAGACGGTTCAATATTGTGGGAAGGATAATAATCGATTTCAATCTTCAATGTGGCAAGCGATGCTTATGTCTGCTGATTTACCAAATACAAATCATGTTATTATCGATGGATTTATCACTGGAGAGGGTGGTGTGAAAATGAGTAAATCTCTAGGTAATGTGGCGAATCCAAAAGACTTAATAGCTGAATATGGGACTGACGCTCTGAGATATTTTGTTTTAAGAGAAGTTGGAGCTTTTGAGGATTCTCCTTTTACTGAAGAACGTTTTAAAGCCTCATATAATTCTGGACTTGCAAATGGGCTTGGAAATCTTGTTTCTCGAGTAATGCGAATGGCGACTTCAAATGGAGTGGTTCTCAATGGTAAAATCTCGGAAGAGTTGAAACAAAGTGATTTGGTGAAGGCTTTTTATGAAAAACAAAATAAAGGATTTGCAAGTTATAATTTACAGATAGCCACAGAAGCTGTTTGGGATTTGATATCATTTGCGGATAAATATATTCAAGATAATCAACCATTTAAAACTATTAAAGTAGATAAAGAAAAAGGTGAGAGGGAATTAGGTGAACTTCTTGCATATTTGGATATTATTGCTGAAAATCTTTTACCGATTTTACCTGAGACGGCATCAAAAGTTTCAAATTATGTAAAGAATGGAATAATGCCAGAAGCACCGTTGTTTTTGCGTAAAGAATAGTGTGTTCGAGTTGTCATTGTAGGCTTGATCGACAATCCACTTCAAAAATTCGAAGCACGAAGCATGAAATTCAAAATATAAAATTTTAAATTCTAAACAGATGTATTTTAGAATTTAAGAAAAAGCGTTTCGACCGGAGTCGAAACGCTTTTGAGGTTTGTTGTAGTTACCATGTGAAGGTGAACCCGGCCATACCGACGAGCTGATCACCATCGACTCCACGAACATCTCCGTTGAATGATGACAACATTTTCCAGGCCTGAACTCCGATGTCGAAGTTCAGGTGATCATTGATACGAGCTTCGAGACCGACTTGGTATTTCAGAATACTACCAGAATCCATTCCGTAGGCTCCTGTGTCGTAAAGTAGGGAAGGTTGATGACTAAATAAGAAAGTCTTGTTGAGTTGATAACTTTGTTTTGCTCCAACCTCAACAACTATTCCATTTGAACCACCATCGGCTTGGGTTGGGATGTAATAATTCAGTTCTGCAAACGGTACAACCGTTTGGTTTTCCGAGATCTCCCAGTCGTGGCCGACTTTCACTTTGACGTCGAACGAGTCTCCTTGGCTCTTCAATAGCTTGTAACAGTCGAAATAGGAAATAGAGGCATCGAGATCAAACTCGGCGAAGGATTTTGCGTAGGTAATGGTGTAATCGAACTCGTCACCCCACGTTTGTTCTCTCTCCATATCGGTACTCCACCAGATGTTGAAAGACAAGCCGTTTAAAAAAGCAACAGTGATGTCGCTTTGGATAACTGGATCATCATGACTCACCGCGCCGATAAATACGTATTTGGTGAGGTAGTGGGAGGTGAGTGTCACATCCCAAACACCTCCTTCATCAGTTTCATCGATGTTTCCACAATTCGGGAAGTTTTCTCCTGCGATTGTAAATTGAAGGGTGAGGGCGGAAACGAGTGCCAAAATAAGGCTTTTCATGTTATTTAGTTTTGTTGTATTTGTTCAGACGAAAGTCGCATTGTGCGAATTTCTACTATATTATATTATAGCACGAATAGTATAAAAAAGCAAATATATAAGAAAAAACTCCTCTAAGTGAGGAGTTTTTGCCATCTTCCGGATTTGATACTGACTCTTTTATATCCGATAGGATTTTTTTGATAGATTTGATCTTTCGACGGCGGAATTATTGAATTGGAAATTTCAGCAATCTCAACCACTGTTCCATCAAGTCCTGGTGCATGAACATAATGATTAGAATCGACAACAACACCGATGTGAGTCGGATGACTTCCTTTACGAGAAAAGAAAATCAAGTCACCAGGGAGTTTGTGTTCTTCATGAACGAAAACTCCAAATGAATCTAAGAATTCATTGCAGTGTCGAATGTTTGGTGGTAGAAATATTTCGATTTTGTTTATTATGTGGACTATTAATCCAGAACAATCAAAACCTGGTGGATTTTTACCTAAATATGGACTTGAATATTTTACGCTTGGATATCCCACTAATGAAAGAGCTATATCTACAATTTGCTGTCTTGTTTGTTGTATTTGCATGTTTTTTCTAAATACGATACTAGGCTTATTAATAATTTTGTCAATAATTTGCCTTTATTGTGTAAAAGCTATACCCTATATGTATGTATGATTATATAGATATCCATTCGCATTTAAATTTTTCTGATTATGAAAAGGATTTTGATCAAGTAATAAAAAGATTGAAAGATACAAACACAGCTACAATAACAGTGGGGACTGATCTGGTATCTTCGCGGAAAGCTGTTGAACTTGCTGAACAATATGAAAACATTTATGCATGTATTGGGCTTCACCCTGCAGATAATACAGGAGAAACTTTTAATGAAGAAGAATTTGAAAAGTTGGTTACACAGAAAAAAGTTGTGGCTGTTGGGGAGTGTGGATTGGATTATAAAGGATTTAAGATTCATGATTTAAGATTTAAGAATGAGAAGGAAAAGCAGATAGAATTATTTAAAAAACAAATTGAACTAGCGATTGAATACGATAAAACGCTCATGCTTCATTTAAGGTCTGGTGAAAATGCAGATGCGTACGATGATGCGCTTCTGATTCTTGAATCATATATTGTAAATCATAAATCAAAACTTCGAGGCAATTGTCATTTTTATGCTGGAAATATAGAGCAAGCGAAGAAGTTTATTGAATTAGGTTTCACAATATCTTTCACTGGAGTTGTCACTTTCGCTAAGGATTATGACGAAGTAATAAAGTTTATTCCGCTTGATAAGATGATGTCAGAAACAGATTGTCCATTTGTAACACCGGTTCCATACCGGGGAGGAAGAAATGAGCCTTCGTATGTGCAAGAGGTTGTAAAAAAAATTGCAGAAATTCGGGGTGAAGATTTTGAGTTTGTTAAAAAAACATTAAGTAACAATGCAGTAAAATACTTCGGGCTAAAATAGATCGTTACTTGTTGTTTTTGTTTTGAGGTGATATTATCTACGACAGAATATGTTCTTCTTCCGGATTGATTGAGCAGGTAGATTAAGTTTGTGAGAAGACGCAGACTTTGGGGTTTTATCATAGGATTCTATTTACACAATTAGAGTAGGTTCGAACGTGCTCATATAGTACGTCGTAATCCGAAAACGAAGTTTGCAGGCAATCAGTCCGATTTGTTGTCGTTGAAATATTTTAGACCCTCCAGCCAAAATTTTGGCTGGGGGTCGATTTGCATCAACTATGGACTTTTGTTTTGATTTATAGTAGTATCACTCTCGCATCGTTGAGAGATTGATTTTCACAGGCGTGTTATCCATACCGCCAATTTATATCGAAAATTTATAACACTCGACAATTTGCAATCTCAAATGCAAGAAATTGAGCTTATGCAGGTATATGAGCTAGGCTTCCATATCGTGCCAACAATCGCTGAAGAAAAAGTAGCGAATGTTTTTGGTGATATAAAGTCTTTGCTCGAAAAAAATGGGGCTGTGTTCATATCTGAGGAATATCCAAAGATGAGACCACTTGCTTACACTATGTTTAAAAACGAAGCTGGAAAGAATGAAAAATTTAATTTTTCATATTTTGGTTGGGTAAAGTACGAGCTTTCAAAGGAGGCTACATTCGAAGTGAAAGAGAAGCTTGAAAAGAATAAAGAGATTCTTCGCTTCCTTGTTATTAAGACAGTTCGTGAAAATACTTTGTATGGACATAAACTTTCAAAGAAAGAAGGGGAGAAGACAGAGACTCCAGTAGTGGGTGTTATTCCTGAAGAAATAGCGATAGCCTCAGAGGAGGAAATAGATAAGTCTATAGAAGAGCTGGTGGTAGAGTAAAGTGAATTGGCTCGCCGTGGAAGGCGATTGCCAAACCATTATCTCGCCCTTTTCTAAGTATTTAAGGGCGTGGATGGACTAGGTAAAAACCACCGCCCTATAGCTGGAGCTTCGAAGATGTAAAAGTTATTAGGTAGGTGTATAATTAGAAAGAAGTTTTAATTATAAAATAATAGGGCGGGGTGATGATTTTTATAATCGCACGCTCATTAAAAATCTATCATGTACTTAAATAAAGCGTTTCTTTACGGTAATCTTACTCGTGATCCTGAGCTAAAGGCTCTACCAGGTGGTACACAAGTTGTTTCGTTTGGACTTGCAACAAATCGCACATTTAAAGATAAGAATGGTGCAAAGCAAGAACAGACTGAATATCATAATATTGTTGCTTTTGGCCGACCTGCAGAAGTGATGGCTCAGTATTTAAAGAAAGGTAAGCCAGTGTTTATTGAAGGAAGAATTCAGACAAGAAGTTGGGATGATAAGGCAACAGGAGAGAAGAAATACAGAACAGAAATTGTTGCTGATAACTTCCAATTTGGTCCACAAGCACCAGGCACAGGTTCAGGATTCACTCCAAGTGCTCCATCAGCATCTTCTGCATCTGGAGCTCAGAAAGATGAATCTCCAAGCTTGGATACAATAAACTATCCAGAAGAAGATATAAATCCAGAGGATATTCCATTTTAAGATTTGGTTCGCCGTGGAAGGCGACTACCAAATCTTAACCCCGCCCTTCTTTATGTATTTAAGGGCGTGGGTGGTGATCAAGATATAACAGTATTAAATTAAAAATTATTCAAAACATTACAATGAACAAAGCACAAGATTTTTTTGCTCAAAACAGCATCAAACATATCGACTATAAAGATGTTGATATTTTGAAAAAGTTTATAAATCCTTATGGTAGAATTTTGTCACGAAAGCGAACAGGTCTTTCAGCAAAACATCAGCGAGCTCTAGCTCTTTCTATCAAGCATTCACGATTTATGGGATTGCTTCCATATATAGCTAGATAGACAGAATTAAGAATTAGGATTTAAGAATTAAGAATAAATTCAAAACAGCACGGTGCCATAGGCACCGTGCTGTTTTGATCTATGTTATGTGTTCCATGATTTCGTTGAAAATAAAAAACTCACGAACGAAAAGTTGTGAGTTTTGATTTGAATAAACTTTGAGCTAGTAATAATAGCTGACAATGATATATGAGTCACCGTTACTTACTTCACCTTTTCCCATAGTCACCCCAAGTTCTTCTTTGGTTCTTGTGACCAAATCTATATCCTTAAAGAATTCAGTCGCTTGCCGAAGCAAATTACCTTGAGGCCAAACTATTGAGCTGAGTCGCTCAGGACTGAGTTGACGCTTCATCCACTTCAGTAGTCGGATAATTTCATTGTACTTATCAATCTCGTGAGTAGTCATAATTGCATGTGTTTAATTGACTATTATATCCCGGTAAGATTTCCATTTAGGATATTAAATTATTTTAAATAAAAAGACAAGTTTGCCTAGACTAATGGACGATATTTTGCTAGTATCTTAGTGAAATATAAGGAGTGAGCTCAGGTGAGTACCTGAGCGCAAGGCCGGAGCACGGCGGTGCGAGGTGTGGTCAGGAAATTTTTCACCAGAAAAATATTTGTGACAAGCGACTATATATTTCCTAACCCCGCCCCTCTGTTTGTATTTAGGGGCGGGGTGAAGGCAAATTAATAAAATTATTATATAATCTGAAGTGATTTGATTTTGAATCAAAAACCCACGCCCTTAAATACATAAAGAAGGGCGGGGTGGTGATTTTT
>CAIZIN010000016.1 GCA_903933085.1 uncultured bacterium | reverse complement strand
GTGAAATAGTAAAATATGCTCTCGTAGTTCAATGGATAGAACTGCGGACTTCTAAGCCGTTAATGTTGGTTCGATTCCAACCGAGAGCACAAAATTATAAAACCTGGCTATTGTCAGGTTTTTTAATTTTGTGCTCTCGAGTAAGCAAAGGGTTTTGCTTACGAGTTGGAATCGAACGCCGGAATGAAAATTTTTAGTAAAAAATTTTATGAGGCGGTGCCTAGGCAAAAATTTTCGACGGAAAATTTTTAGCCGAAGGAGATGTCCAACCGAGAGCACCTGACAAATAAAAACCCGACCAATTTATAGGTCGGGCAGCTTTGTTACCAAGGCATTCCTATGCTTCCAACGCCTCGCTGACAGCTTCCATCCTCCATGCTGTATCGAGGTTTGTATATTGGTCCTGTGCCACCTTGCATATCGTATCCAATTATTTTAGTCTCAATCTCGACTTTGACGTCAGGAATTCTTTTTCTTGCTTTTACCTTTTGATGAAGGTTCTTCTTCTTTTTTGGGCTGTTTTTTCTTTTCATAATGTTTAATACTATATGAATTGTCCGCATTTCTTACATATGTGAGTATGATAATTGTAATGATCTTTTATTATCTTTGCATATAATATAGATTCGGATGGGTGAGTGCATTTTTTTTGTAATTCACGAAATAACTTCAACTCAGTACCAACAAGACCTTTTTTAGTTACTTTTTTCATTGAGAATGTTCCTTTCTTTAGAGATAGTAGCTCTCATATTTACATATTGCAAAAATTGTACATTTCATGTACGATTTATAAAATGGTTAAAAAAACTAATCACATAAAAGAATTCCTTATTTTAGATAAGACCGAAGGATTTATTGTAGATACTTTATCTCAAAAAGGAGAAGGGCTTTCTGTAACAAAAATCTCAGAATCAATTAAGTTGGCTCGAACCAGTATATACAATTCTCTTGAAAAACTTATAGGTAATAAAATTATTGAAAAGCGAGGATTTTTGTACTCTTTAATAGACGATAAAATGAAAAAGTACGAGCCTGCCTTAACAGATCCAATTAAAGCCATTGCTGATTGTATGAATGAAATTACTCTGCTCAAAAAAGGGGATGTGATTTATTCGATTGAATCTGACAATGAGATTAGTGAATTATTTAAAAACAGAAAAGATTTTTTAAATTGGCAGAGAAAGGTAGTTAAGAGGGGAATAATTTTCAAAGGTGTTGGAAGTAACCAAGCTCTTGATTCCTTTCGTTTAAAGCTGGATGATGGTTTAGTTAAAATAATAAATGAAAGAAGTGGATCATCTCGTTTTACTGATTCTCCACTACACGGCCACTGTACCATTGTAGTGTTTGAAAATAGTGTAGTATTTTTTTCAAGAGTCAAAAAATATTTTTATAGAATTGATGATGAATATGTTTCAGGGTTTATTAAAACAATTGTTGGGGTATTTGATGATGTTTTAAAATTTGAAAGAATTGTGTGAAAATAAAAACAGCCACCGAAGTGACTGTTTTTATATTATCTGTGCGCGCTGAGGGATTCGGTCACAGATAATTTTGATTCCGTCGAATCAAAATTTCCGCGACCCCGACTCGGCTCCTGAGCTCTGCTGAGTTCAGACTTCGCTACGCTACGTGAGCCTCCGTCCTTCGACTATAGAACTCCTGTGGATAACTTTTTGTATATAAAATATAATATATTTAGACCTCTTCAGCGATATTTGTTTCCAGATCGTACCCTTGAATCAACACAAAGTCACCCTCGTTCCGGATGAGGCAGAAAACCCATT
>CAIZIN010000015.1 GCA_903933085.1 uncultured bacterium | reverse complement strand
TTGAATTTTTTACCAACAATAAATATTAGTGGCAATAGAAATAAAGCAGAAAAGATATATACACTAGAATAATTACTTTGTGCAAGGATTGATCCGACTATGACTGGAGACACCACAGACGTTACACTTATGAGCGTATTGAAGATTCCTCTGATATAACCTGTCTTCTTATCATCTGACGCACTTTCCAAAAATTCATCTAAGCTCAAAAGTAAAATAGAGTTCATTGTTTGGTGAAGAATAAAAGCAATAATCACCAGGACTATACTTTGAGTTGTCGCTAGAATTACAAGAGTCATTATCTCTAAGCTGGAAACCCAAAGCATGGTAACGTAATTTCCAAATTTCTCGAGTATTCGAGAAATCTTAAGTAAAATAAAAATGTTTATTATGGCGCCTACTGCGTACAGTATTCCAACTTTATTCTGCCCTATGAACTGTTGAAGAAATGAAGAGTTTATGTATGTAATAAAATATGAATGAAATGACAAAAGAAGGGTAACTAGGTAAATATAACTGAACACATTAACCTTTCTTGATTTTAAAATTGGAGTATACATTTTTATAGTTTTTAATTTCAAATCATCCACATACTTTCATTTTTGAGTACATCTAGGTATTAAGGTTTTATACATCTGTATTAATCGATACAGGGATTAAGTTCTTTAATTATTGTTGCTTTAAGGATGACAGAATGCAGGGGTTTAAAATACATACCTCCTACACTCCTAAAATAACAGGAATAACAATTGGTCTTTTGGCAGTTTGTTGAAATAAAAATTTACCCACAGCATCTGCCACCTCATCTTTGGCGTAATCGAAGTCGATTGGATGTTGACCTTGTACAGCATCTTCAACTGTCTTTTTAATAATGAATCGAGCCTGGCGAAGCAGGTCTTGAGATTCTCGTAAATATACAAACCCTCTGGAAATAATATCTGGAGATTTTTTGATCTTACCTGTTGTTGTATTAACGCTTGCTACGACTACAAAGATACCATCTTCTGAAAGAGTCTGTCTATCTCTGATTACAGCTTCTTGAACATTTCCAATAGAGAAACCGTCAACAGCAACTAAACCATCACCAGCTTTTTCTTTTCGGATAGAAATTTTTTCTCCATTTGTGATTTCTACAATGGAACAGTCGTCTGGAACTGCGATATTTTCTTTTGGCATACCAATTGATTCAGCGAGGTCGGCGTGTAGGCGAATATTGTAATGACTTCCGTGTA
Source organism: uncultured bacterium (assembly GCA_903933085.1). Classification (GTDB taxonomy): domain Bacteria; phylum Patescibacteriota; class Minisyncoccia; order Phycocordibacterales; family CAIZIN01; genus CAIZIN01. The sequence continues at coordinate 9,840 of CAIZIN010000015.1, read as the reverse complement.
CGGGGATAAAGAATTTTGCTTTAACTTTTTTATGTAACCACTCGATTTCGCCTCGATTTGCGTGACCTGTTGAGTGAATGAATACTTCTGAGGTTCGATAGTGAATTATTTTTGCACCCTGTCTAGCAATATTATCCTTAAGTTTTGCAACAGCTTTTTCATTACCTGGGATAATTGAAGAAGAGAATAGTACCGTATCTCTTTCATTTAGACGGAAATATTTATGTGTTTTTGTTGCCATGCGCATAAGAGCTGCAAACTCATCGCCTTGAGCTCCTGTGGCTAGTACAACGATTCGATCTGGTGGATACTGATCTAAATCTTGTCCGTTAATTATCGTATCTTTTTTAATGGTGATCATTCCGGCTATTTGTGCAATTTCAATATTTTCTTTCATTGAACGGCCTTCGATGATTATCTTTTTTCCAAGATTTTCAGCTATCTGGATAATTTTCATTGTTCTCTGGAACTGAGATGCAAATGTACCGATAATTAAACGGCCTTTTATTTCTCGAATAATATTTTCAAGATTTTCATGAACTAGAGATTCTGGGGTTGAAAAGCCTGGATTTTCAATGTTCGTAGAGTCAGCCATAAGTAGAAGACTTTTATGGTCATTAAACATCGCATACTCAGCTTCTTCTCTGTTCGTAGGTACGCCATCTACATGTTCAAGTTTAAAGTCACCAGGAGTCACAATTGATCCCCATGGAGTTTCAATTGCAATTCCCATTGAATCTGGGATTGTGTGAGTTACACCAAAAAGTTTTATTTTTGTGCTACCAAGTATTATTGTGTCGTTTTTTTCAACAATCTTTATATTTAGTGGCGCAAGATGTGGAAATTCTGCTTGACGCTTTTGTATCATTAGGGATGTAAGATTTCTTGTATACATTGTCGGATTACCAATTCTTGGCATTACATAAGGAATACCCCCAATATGATCGAGGTGAGCATGGGTAATAAGTATACCTCGAATTTTACTCTGTCTTTCTTCAAGGTATTGAGTATTAGGAATAATATAGTCGATACCTGGAGTGCTATCATCTTTGAATTGAAAACCTGCATCAATGATAATGATATCGTCTTTGGTTTCTATAGCTGTCATGTTTCGGCCAATTTCTTCAACTCCACCAAGAGGTATAATACGAATTACATTATCTGCAATTGGAGGGATGTTATCTTTGGCTCGAGGTAATGGTTTTGGTCCGTGAGTTGGTCTTGCTGTAGGCATCTTCACATGACCTCCTCGGAAGTTCATTGGTTTTCGAATCTGTTGTGTTTTTTGAGCTGGATTTCTAACGACAGGTTTTTGTGGTCTGTTTATATTCTGACTTGTAGTTTGGTTCATGTTTTGAATATGACTTCTGCTTGGCTGTAGGCTTGATTGTCGAGTTACGCTTTGTATGAAGCTAGGGCGGGGAGATCCGGTTGTTCCGTGGGTGGATGTTGTGTGTGTTGACGTTGAATTCCTGTTCATTGGGTTAAAAGGTGTTCGAGTTTGGTTATTAAATTGTCTTACTGGCGCAGGGTTAATTCGCGCATGGTAGGGTGTGCGATGTTGTCTATTGTTTTGTGGTCGAGCTCCTGAGTTTCCTCCTTGAGTCGTTGGTTGGTTTGTATCTGTCATTTGTTTTAATCTCGTTATGAGATGATTATTTGTTGTTAATTTTTTTGTAATGTTTTTGATGGCGATTAGAAGTCAAAAAGCAAAAGCCAAAACTCAAAATTTAAAGTTAGAATTTAAAACTTTGGAATTCGATTTTTTAGTTTTTACTTTCACTTTTAACTTCTATCGTTTTTTTGATTTACTTGAACATATTCCAAACGTGATCTGTTTCTATATACCATTTTTCAACATCTGAAAATCTGTCGCTCGGAAGTACTATCTTGCCCACAGAAAAACCTTTTATTTCTTTTGGTAATATATAAATAAAATCTGGTGAATACATAAATACTGCCGGTACATCATTTAATATTTCACTTTCAATTTGTTGGTATGCAAGAGTTCTCTTGTCTGAGTCATTGATAACACGTGAATCTTCTATTAGTTTGTCTACTTTTGCATTTGTATACATTGAAATATTTAAACCTGGGTCGTTTCTTTGTGAAGAATGCCAAAAGGCATATAGATCGAGTTCACGCCCAACCACTTCTCCAAAGAACAATGCGTCATATTTTCTGGGACGAATCACTGTTTGATTTAAGTCTGTCATTTCAAAAACTTTAACATCAACGATTGAGCCTAGGGTCTCCCATTGTTTTTTAATGATCTCAGCTGATTGTTTTAATTCAGGAGCGTCTCCTGTTGAAATTGTGAAAGTAAGTGTCTCTGTTTTCGCCTGCCCGGCCAGGGTTTTTGATTTTAATTCATATATACCACTCGCATTTTTCTTCCACCCAGCTTTTTCTAGTATAGCCTGTGCATCAGCGATCCCAGATCTACTCACAGCTCCGTTTATTGATGTGCTCTTCGCTAAACCTTGAGGTATAGGGCTTAGGGCCTCTGCCCCGAAACCATGTAGAGTTTGATCTAATATTTCCTGTCTGTTTGTTACAGCACTCAAAGCTAAGCGTACTTCTTTGTGCGTGAAAATTGGATTATGATTTTGGTTGAAGAATATAGCAAAAACTTGTGGAAGGGGATACCTTTCGATGTTAGAACCACTTTTTTCTAAGGCTAAAGCAGTTTCTCCAGATGTTGTGTGAAATGATTTAAAATTACCCTTATAGTATGAATCAACCAAGGTTTTTTCGTTTTGGTAGAAGTTAAATTTCATTGAGTTTATATAAGGTGTTCCTAATACATAGTGGTTAAAAGATTCAAGTGTAATACTTTCTGGAATACCTGACGCATTTCTTGAAACTTTTGAAACTTTATATGGTCCAGAACCGACTGGCTCTATGTTGAATTGACTAAATGAAAATTCATCCGCGTTCGCATCTTTCCATATGTGTTTTGGTAAAATTCCTAAGGTGGTATTTTCTATGAAAGGTACGTATGCTTGTCTAAGAGTGAATTTAACAATTTTATCACTGATTTTTTCTGCAATTACTCCATCCCAATTTGCTCGTTTTGGGCTTTTTAAAGTAGGGTCTTGTATTTTTTGTACGGTAAAAAGTATATCATCGGCAGTTACTGGTGATCCATCATGGAAAACTGCATTTTGCCTTATGTTGAATACATAGGTTTTTCCATCTTCTGAAATCGAATAGTCTGAAGCTAGATCTGGAGTAAAGGTACCGTCAGGTTTTGCTTTTAAGAGGCCTGAATATATTAAAGATGAAAGATCTCTATCTGTATCAGAAAAGGCCAAAGTTGGATTTATATAACGTATTGTTCCAACCACTCCTTCACTAAAAGAGCCCCCTTTTTTTGGAATTTCTGTAAGAAAGAGTGAGTTAACGCTATGTATTGTGGTGAAAGCTGTGATTAAAGCTATTAATACTAATAGACTAAAAACGGATTTTTCACCTAGACTAAATGAGGCAAATGCCTTGCGAATTGATTCGCGTATAAATGCTATTCTATTTTTCACGATAGATAAAATGATAGGACACAAATATGCCTTGTGAAGCCAGTTTGTGTATTATTAGTAAAGGAATGAAACGAGTGATGTTGCTGCAAAAAGTATTGCAAGAACTATAGTTGCATTAAAAAGGAATTTTTCAAATCCGCGACGAGTGTGATATCCAGCTTCAAAGCTGTCTGATCCACCAAGCGCACCGCCTACTCCTGCCGCGCTATATTGCAAAAGAACACCTGCAATAAGAAGTACAGAAATAACAATTTGTATATAAGGTAATATAGTAGCAATACTCATTTGTATTTAATACTAGCAAAAATATAGGATGAATGCAAGTTGTTTCAACAGTATTGGAACAACAGCTTCCAAAAAATTTGAAAATAAGAAATGTTGAAATTATATAAAAAATACTGAATTCCTGGGGGAATTCAGTATATACTGATTATTTGGTGTTCATAAAGACTACCGTACCTGGCTGAAGTGAACCTTCGCTGACTAAGACATGAACTTTCTTTCCCTTTCGATCGTATCCGAGATATGCAGGTGAAGCATAAGCTCTTTCTGGATGCTGGACTCTTGACCCAATAGCAATTGCTATGAGAGGCGTGTTTGCCGCATCTTGTGGTTTTATGTCATTGTGTGTACTTGTCCTGTACCCAAGCCTGTAAATGTGGGCTTCTGCATCTGATACGCGACACGTTTGCTCTACCCGCATCGTTCCCGGGGTTCCATTTACCGGTAATTTTATTACTTTAAACATTGTCTTGTTTGTTTGATGTTTTTTTGGAACTTGAGTTCACCTTAAATCTAACCTTAGATTTACGAACTTTATTCCGAAAGAAACTTTATCACGGTTATCATTGTGTGTAAATAGCTTAGGGAGATTAAGAATTAGACTAAAACAATTGTAATCAATTATTCGCCCAAACTTTTGTGCTCAAAAGTTTTAGGGGATTAAGAATAGAGAATTATTAACTATGACTCAACCTAGGTTTTTATGCTATAATAAATGTACATTAAAAGTAAGTTTAAACAATTATGACAATTTTATATATTATTATAGGTGTTATTGTGCTTTTCGTTTTGTGGGCAGTTGTTGCTTACAATAGTTTTGTTTCTTATGTAAACCGAACAAAGGAGGCTTGGGCAGATATAGAAGTTCAACTCAAAAGACGTTACGACCTTATTCCAAACTTGGTAAATACTGTTAAGGGTTATGCTACTCACGAATCTGGAGCTTTTGAGAAAGTTTCAGAGGCAAGAAGTAGGGCTATGCAAGCTGGTACGCCTGCAGATAAAGGTGAGGCAGAAAATGCTTTAACCGGAACATTGAAATCTTTGTTTGCTATCTCAGAGGCTTATCCGGATCTAAAGGCAAATACAAATTTTCTAGAACTTCAGCGAGAGCTTTCAGATACAGAAAATAAAATTCAAGCAGCCCGAAGATTTTATAACGGTAATGTTCGAGACTTGAACATTGCAATTGAATCTTTCCCTGGAAATGTTATCGCTGGGGTATTTAATTTTTCAAAAATGGAATTATTTGATCTTGCAGATAATGACGTTGCACAACAACCAGTAGAAGTGAAGTTCTAAATAGATTAACACATACACATATGTCACAAGGGTCACTAGAAAACTCAGGTTTAGAAGAGAAAGGTTTAGATCACTATGTAACATTAATAACCAACGGAGAAGATGAGGGAATTGAAGAAGTTATTGTTTATTTAAAGAAAAATCCTCAAAATATTCAAGAGGTTGTACAATTAGTATCTGATCAGTATCCGGGACAACCATTGCCGGTGGCAGTGAGATTAGGTATCTTAATTGAAAAATTAGTCCAATAAATTATGGAGTCAAAAATTGAAAATCAAGAAGCTTTAAAATTTATTTCCTTTGGTGATGCTGTGCGAAAACTTGGTCAGGTTCAATATTCTTCTCGTCTCATAAATCCAGATCCACACCTACATGAAGATGGAACGCCGTATCTTGCTGATATAAGAATAAAGGGTGATCCTGATAATTATCACAGTTTAGAGATTTGTGGAGATGATGTTCGAAAGTTTGTTGAAGGATGGTTTGAGTATAAAAAGACTACCAGTCCTTTTTTTGGAAATCAAAAATTAGAAGACTTTTTGTGATTTAATTTTACATTTTTCATTTTAAATTTTAAATTTAACGCATGGCAACTCTCTACACACAACAATCAAATAACGAACGTAAAACATGGCTTCTTATGGCTGTGTTTCTTGCAGTAATTGTAGCTATTGGATACTTCGTTAGTTACTACTACAACAATCCAGGAATACTTTATATTGCAATTATTTTCAGTATTGTGATGAATATAACTAGTTATTGGTTTTCTGACAAAATTGCTTTAGCATCAACTGGAGCAAAAGAGGCTGATCCAAAAGAATATTTAGAATTACATAGAATTTTGGAAAATCTTTCTATAACTGCTGGTCTTCCAAAGCCAAGACTTTATATCATAGATGATATGGCTCCGAATGCTTTTGCGACAGGCAGAAATAAAGAACATTCTGCCGTTGCTGTTACAACTGGTCTTTTACAAATATTAGACAGAAATGAACTTGAAGGGGTAATAGCTCATGAACTTGCACATATTGGGAATAAAGATATTTTGCTTTCTACGGTTGTTGTGGTGCTTGTTGGTTTTATTGCTATGCTTTCTGATATTTTCCTACGGATGTCACTTTTTGGGGGGAGAGATAGTGAAAATAAAGGAAATGGTGCGCTTATGATTGTAGGAATTGTTTTTGTAGTGCTTTCGCCGATTATTGCCACAATTATTCAATTGGCGATTTCTCGCAAGAGAGAATTTCTTGCTGATGCTTCAGGAGCTTTGCTTACGAGGTATCCAGAAGGTTTAGCTGGAGCATTGCAAAAAATTAGTTCATACGGACAGCCGATGCAAAAAGCTTCAAACGCAACTGCTCACATGTTTATCTCAAGTCCTTTTGGTGGTAAGGCAATGAAAGGTGTTGCAAAGTTGTTTATGACACATCCACCGGTGGAAGAACGAATACAGGCCCTTATTGGAACAAAAAATTAAAATATGGATGAAGAAAATTTAAAAGCTTTTATATTTGAGGCCAGTAGAGCAACTTATGCATCTGGCGATAAATCTTTGAGGCAAAAACAACTTGATAGTTCAATTTCTGTTCAATATATGAATGGCTTGTATAAGTATCACGACAATTATTTTGGAGGTGAGCCGTACGGAGGTAGAGAGGTTGTTTTCTATGAAAATAAACCTCAGTGGATGATGGTATATTATGGTTTTGTTTATCCAGAAGTCGAAAAGGGTGTCGTGTACAGTTTTCTTGTTGAAGCTCTTTCGAGTTCTAGTATTGAAGTACCATATCGTGGTCCTTATATATATGAAAAAGGTGAATGGAGATATGAAAATAAATTAACAGGAAATGTAAAAAAGTTTTCAGGTAAGGAGAAAATTTTTGAGAATAATATTTGTGTTTATGAGGCGGATTATATGGGGGGTCTTATTGATCAAGTTGATCAAGTGTAACTTTAAAAACATGAATGAACTTCTAAACAGAAAAGGAAAGGCTAGTATAACTATTTTTGATAAAATAATTGCCAAAACTATTTTGCCTTTTATACCAAAAACTTTGCGACCTAATGCCGTGACTGTTTTTCGTTTGGTTTGTATTCCTTTTGTAATTTATTTTTTACTAAACGAACAGTATTTTTGGGGTACAATAATTTTTACAATCGCTGCCTTTTCTGATGCATTAGATGGAGCTATGGCACGTGTTCGTCATCAAATTACTAGTGACGGAAAGTTTTTAGATCCTGTAGCTGATAAGCTTTTGATTGGCTCAGCTGCCTTTATTTTGATAAGTAGATACATAAGTTGGTCACTAACAATTTTAATTGTTTTACTTGAACTTATGATTATCTCAATCGCTATGTATAAAAAATACACAATGAAGAAAATTGTGATTCAAGCAAAAACCTCTGGAAAAATCAAAATGGTTCTTCAATGTGTTGGTGTGGTTTTGTTGTTATTTTTTATTCTTACAAACATACCAATATTTCTCTTGCTCTCCGAAATTACACTTTGGTCGGCTATTGGTTTCGCGGTGGTGAGTATGTTTGCTTATAATTCTATTTAGAACTTACCAATTTTATATTCAGATTTAATATCAAAAGATTCTACTGATTCTAATTTTTGTTCCAAAATAGTATCTCCTTCACCGAAAGTAAATTTGCCTTTAATTTTTTCTCCATCTATTACTTTTGGTAGCCAAAAAATATCATCTGGCCACATTTCAGAAAAAGGTATTTCAGAGATTTTATACCACTTAGGTAACATTTCTTCACTTTCTTCGGGTTCACCATCCCATTCTTCTGTGAAGTATGTGTTTACTGTTTGGCACCATAATTCATTGTGTGGAAAGGTAAAATCTAGCTCAGCTACTTTGTAAATATTTTTTGCTGTAATACCAATTTCTTCCCGAGCTTCTCGAATTGTTGTTTCTTCAATTGTCTCACCTTCATCTGGTTTTCCTCCTACACCATTCCATCTACCAGCTCCAAAACCTCGCTTTTTCATTGCTAAACAAATATCTGAAATTTGTTCATCGGTCTTTTTAATTAAAAATAGAAGTGATACGTTTCTCATCCCTGTATTTTATACCCTGTAAATTATTGGTCAATTCATAATATTGATATGTTGACTCGCCTTATCGAAAGGGGTAGTATACGAAAAGAAGGAGAAAAAATGATTTTACTAATCAAATTACTGCTTGTTGGGCTGTTTTCACTTTGCTCTTGGTATTGTAATCTTGCAAGACAAAATTTGCATCTATCAATAGTTGTATTTGCGATTTGTGTTGTTTGGATTGCTTGCGAGGTAGCCAAGGTGGAATACTCTTTGTTCCAAGTCTTATTCTCACTAGCTTTTCTTTGTTTTCTGTGGGTATGGGTTTTTGGTCCATATGCCTCAGAACGTCTAAGTCGTTAATCCAAATAACGACTTTTTTTATGTCATAAAAAAAACGAACTACCGAAGTAGTTCGTTGTGATTGTCACCAGTCGAGATTGAGTTCGAAGGCGATGTTCCAGAGTTCATCCTTGCTAAAGCTTCGAATCATTTCTCCGAGACCTGTATCCATAATACTTTTAGAATTCAGCATTCGGTGGTCGCTTATAAGTTTACGAACTTCTTCGTCAGTAAGGAGAGCGATACCAAGCCATGGGGGTAGCAGCTTGCTTTTATCAAGAAAATCATAAATTGGATCTAGAAACCTACTAACATCTTGCTCCACAATTTTTACGTATTCTTCGTACATTAAGCCCCTCAACTTTTTGAACTTTTTTGCTGGCTCAGAAGATTCAAACGAAACAAAACCTGAGGTATATGATTCTTCACAGAGGGCTACCATAGTTCTGAAGGTTCGATCACGTTGGTTCATTCCAAACCAATTCATATATTCTGAAAGTTCAGAATTGCATATCCAATTTAGACGCCGAAAATCATTATAGTCAGCGAAGAGGAACGCTATCTTGTCAGCATATCTAACGACCCAAGCTTCCTGAGTCATCACGGAGGAGGCGTTACTCCCGGAATGTCTATACATCCCTTCGAGAGTTTCAAAAGTCAGGTTGAGTCCAACTCCTTTTCTTTCGATGTTCTGGGCAATAATCACACCCATAATTTCGTGAGAAAATGGTATCTTCGCTTTTTCTTGAATGTAATGTTCTCCTTGATGTCCAAAAGGAACGTGTCCTATGTCGTGTCCTGCTCCAATAGCTAGAGCCAGATTCGTGTTTAGTCCAAGATGTTCGGATAGACGAACCGAGTGAGCCATAACTTCGGCCGAATGTGTGGCTCTATTTCGGACGTGGGGTAAATGTGGTGATGAAGCCACTTGATTTTTTTCACCCATTCGTCGGTAGGCTTTTGAAGAAAGAATGACCGACAAATCTCTAACAAAAGGATCTCCGACAGCTTGAAAATCAAATTTACAAGTGCGTTTTCTTCGACTTTCGGTAGATTTTAACTCGCTCAGAGCGCCTGATGTTGCAGTATAGCGAGAGAGAAGATCTTTATCTGATATGTTTCTCATTTTGTACGCCTTTTTGTTTGTTGTTGAACTTACTGAATGTTATATAATCACATGAAGAAGAAAAGTCAAGTAATTCTGGTAATGTGCACACACATATGGCACTTTTTGTTAGATTAGTAATTAATGAGTATTCATATGACAAAAAGCATCCAAGAAGAGCGCCTTAGATGGATTTTACCCATCATCAACAAAAAGGTTCG
>CAIZIN010000014.1 GCA_903933085.1 uncultured bacterium | reverse complement strand
TACAGCCCTTTACCCACACCACCACCCCAGCAAAAGATAACCTTAAAACCCAACCTTGTTGAGCTGTAACTTTGGGAGGGGGTCTGGCGAGTGACGACGAGCCAGCTTCAGGATTTTTTAAGCTTCAAAAAATCCGTACCCGAGGAAAGTTATAGCAAATAAGAGGTTGGGTTTTTATTTACAAATAAACATCAAAATTAAATAGAAACCTGGATCCAAGAATATTTTTCTGCTGAAAAATTTCCTGGCCACACCTCGCGTCGTCACGCTCCGGTCTTGCGAAAGCATACCCATGCTTTCTCACCCGCATTCGCGAGAATGATAGAAAGAGAAATGTACTACTCTAATACTGCCTTTATTCTCCGTACTCCCGCGGATACAGCTTCTTCTTTTACTATTTTAAATACACCAAGCTCATTTGTATTATTAACATGAGGACCACCGCAGAATTCTTTTGAAAAAGCCGTTTCCCTAGAATCACCAACATAGTAAACAGAAACAATATCACCGTATTTATCACCAAAGGTATGAGAAGCTCCAGTTGCTAAAGCTTCCTCTTTAGATAACTCAACACGAGTAACAGGTAAAGCTTCTTTTATTTTTTGATTTACAAGATCTTCGACTTTCTTTTTTTCTTCATCCGTAACTTTTCTTGAAAAAGCAAAGTCGAAACGCAGTCTTTCAGAATTTATATTACTTCCCTTTTGGATAATATTCTCTCCTAAAATATTTTCTAAAGCTTGACGCAAAAGATGCGTAGCGGTGTGAAGCTGTTTAGTTTCCTCCCCAGCATCAGCTAAACCACCTTTGAACATACCAGCAGATGATGTTTGTGAAAGCTCTTGGTGTTTTTTAAATTCTTCATTAAATTCATTCTCATCTATCTTTATACCTTTTTCCGTCGCTAGCTCTTTTGTCATTTCAAATGGAAAACCATATGTAGTAAAAAGTACAAAAGGACTAATTCCCTTTTCAAATTCTTTCAAACCTTTTTCTAAAGTTTTCTCAAATTTTTCTTCCTCTTGAGATAAATTACTTAAGATAAAATCTTTATTATTTAAAACTTCTGGATATACATCTTTATATATTTCAATCACAACCTTAGCCACTTCTCCTGTGAATGAAATCATACCTAATTGCTTACCATATCTCACAGCACGCCTTATGAGGCGCCTCAAGACATACCCTTGACCAGAGTTCGAAGGCGCAACACCCATATTATCTCCCAAAATAAACACACTAGCTTTTATATGGTCAGCGATGATTCGCATTGCCTTTTGCTCATCCTCGTATTTTTTCCCAGTACTGTTTTCGATGCTTTCAATAATAGGCCAAAACAGTTCTGTTTTGTAATTATCATCCAACCCATTAACGACAGCAAGAGTTCTTTCGAGTCCCATTCCTGTATCAATATTTTTTTGTGATAACTCTGTAAATACACCTTCTTTAGATTTGTCGTATTGCATGAAAACATCATTCCAAATTTCAAGCCAAAGATCGTTGTCGTCGTTGAAACTTTCAGGAACTTCATTTGGATTTCCAACCCAGTAAAACATTTCAGTATCAGGACCACATGGACCAGCTTCACCTGCAGGACCCCACCAGTTATTTTTCTTTGGAAGCTTAGCTATTCTACTTTCTGATATTCCAAGATTTTTCCAAGTCTCATATGCCTCACTGTCAAAAGGAGCATCCACATCACCTTCAAACACAGAAACAGCAATTCTATTTTTATCTAAGCCTAAATACTCAGGTGATGTTAAAAATTCATAGCTCCATGTAATTACTTCCTTCTTAAAATAGTCACCAAGAGACCAATTACCAAGCATTTCAAAAAAGGTATGATGTGAATAATCTCCAACCTCATCAATATCACCTGTCCTAACGCATTTTTGAACATCTGTAAGTCTTTGCCCTAGAGGATGTTTTTCTCCAAGTAAATACGGCACCAGAGGGTGCATTCCAGCTGTAGTAAAAAGAACCGAAGGATCATTTTCAGGAATAAGGGAAGCTGAAGGAATAACCGCATGCCCATGCTTCTCAAAAAAACCTAAAAATTTCTGTCGGATTTCATTTGATGTCATAGTGTATTTATACCAGAAATAAGTCAAAATTCAAAACCCAAAAGTCAAAAGTTAAAATTAGAAGTATTAAGTAAAGACTTCACTAAAAGTGAAGTCTTTGAGTTTTAATTATTACTTTAAATTTGAACTTTTGACTTTTACCCTTTGGCTTATATCCCGGTCATCTCCTTAATCTCTTCCAAAACCCTCTTTATTCTTCCTTCTGTTAATTGCATTTCAGTCAGTATGTTAATCTTTGTTTTTAAAGTCTTGCAAGTAACAATCTCTTTTTCCAAAAGCAACTTCTTCTCGCGTCCTGAAAGAGTCGTAAGACATGTTAGTGGATGTAGCTTTGTCTCTTCTATAAGATCATGCAGATTACCTTTTGCTGGATAGTTCCACCCAATCATGTTCACGCCCGAGCAAGAACCGAACTGGATAGCATTCTCAGTAAACTTCGTATTAGTTAAAAGCATACCCTGTGTCATTTTTCTTTTAGTGCCATCAAAATTAAACTCAACACCTTCCAAGTCATCAAATCGAGCTTTTATATATAGTGCAACTTTCACATCAGACTTAAGCATTAGTTGATTATGAAATTTAACCTCCGTCATTATCAAATGATCATCATTATAGGCAACTACATCAATTTCATGCTCGGTACATTTTCCACGTACCATCACATCATTCATAATCTTATAGCCTTTTTCTTTAAAAATTTCTCCAACAAAGTCCTCAAATGGAAAGCCTGTAGGACCCAAGTTTGCAATAGATCGACGAAGTGAATAACGAATAGCTGGTCGACTCTCTTTTTTTCTTAAGAGTTTAAATGACTGAGTATAAATCATTGAAGTCGGCATTCCTTCTTTTAATTTTTCTTCAATTTTCTTGGCTACATCTTCTGCAACAAACATAGAGGCACCAGCTTTTTCCAAAGATTCAATTAATTTAATTTTATTAAAAGGCTCAAGAACACCTGAAGATTTTTTTATATATGTATCAATCATAAAGTCAATTATAACCCGAATTTATAAATACAAACAGGCTTTGTCTAGCGCTCCCCATTTAAAGTTTTGACAACCAAATCCTAAATTCGAAGCACGAAATTCGAAACAAATTCAAATGTTTAAAATTCAAAATATTAAACAAATATGAAATCGCTTGTATTTGTTTTGAATTTGTAATTTAGAATTTTGATATTATTTCGGATTTCGAATTTCGTGCTTCGAATTT
>CAIZIN010000013.1 GCA_903933085.1 uncultured bacterium | reverse complement strand
CGATCTAAAAGAATCGGGCTTAACAACTACAGAATTTTTAAAATAAATACCGCTAAACTTTTTAGTTTAGCGGTAAATATATTAATTAAAAAAGACAGATTATTTCTGTTATTCCTTTTTTTCGGTAGTTTTTTTGACAGGAGCAAATTTATACTTGATATGTACATCAAATTTATCTGAAGTAGTATCAATATTTACTTCATGCACATCTCCTTTGATTATTTCAGATCCAACAATCTCAAGAATTTTCATCCTTTGTTGATGAGTCTCTGATCCAAGGATCACCGGTGTTGTAATAGGTATCTGCTCTTCTACAACCTGCTCAGTCTCAGTAATTTCAGCAGATTCTGCTGGAAGCGGACTTTCAGATCCATCCTGATTAACAATTACATCAGGTCTGAATTCAAGATCTCCAGTCATATAATTTCCCCCGCGTGCATCATTACCGCAGCCCTGAAGGAAATAAATAGTCTGCTCTCTTCCGTTGATCATCGCCTCACCTGAGTAAGCTGCAACATCTTTTAACTTGAGCCTCTTTGTTTTATCATTTGCATAAAACACATGTGCCCAACCAGAAAGCCATCCACGCCTAATGTTTTTGATAACTATTTGTGATCCAGGAAATCTGTTTTGTGCAACCTGATTCATTCTGGAATACGCTTCGTTATTTCTGACTCCTCCATTTACTTGCGGAGTACCTGCAGTTACAGGATTTTGTCTTCTTTCTTTATACAGTATTTGTAAAAGCTTAATAGCAATCGCTAATACTGCAAGAGCTAAGAGTAGCCATCCCCATGGGAATGACCACCACCAAGGAAATGGTTCCATAATGGAAGAATTAATTTGTTTAGGTTGAGGTAGAGGCACTATAGAATCTTCAATGGGAGAAATAATCTCACCATGTTCATTTTGAAGTGTGTCGAGCTTGTCGCGAACTATGGTCCACTGATTATCTCCCTCTTCAACGACAACTTCCTGCCATGTATGATCCTGAAATAGAAATGTTAGAGTTTGCCCAGGCCAAATTTCATTTGGGTTCTTAATCCCATGCAAAGAATTATACTCCTTACTCATTTGGATTATGTTGTAAATCTCCGTGTTAGTCTTCAGCCCAAAAGAGGACAGCGATGCGCATACCAACAGAAACGCCATCATTACTGAAAAAATTGCTTTTTTCATGTTTAAGATTATTAAAGTACGATGATTGTTGAGGACTAGCTATCCGATTGACTCCCGTAAGGCCAATTCTTTAGATACTAATTTGCTCACTCTCATTCTTTTATATTATATCATAATATAAATAATTAGTCAATAGCAATAAAACCAATACTCCCAAAGGTTTTATATGTATTTATTTAGCGTAAGAGGTTGCGTCTTCAATATGAATAGACAAAAGTTTTGAAGCTCCTTCCCCGCTCATTGTTACTCCATAAAGCACTTGTGCGCGCGACATTGTCTCTCTGTTGTGAGTTACGACAATAAGTTGTGAATATTTAGATAAATTCTCTAGCATATTTCCATACTTACGAGAATTGGCTTCATCAAGAGCCGCATCAGTCTCATCGAGAACTAAAAATGGCGGTGGATTAACTTGTGATATAGCAAAAAGTAATGCAATAGAAGTTAATGATCTTTCTCCTCCTGAGAGCATATGAAGATCTTTAACTTTCTTATGTGGCAAATTAACATTTATCTCAATGCCACGTTCAAAACCAATCTCCCCTTCACCTTTATCTTCCTCTTCTTCAATATCTTCATCTTTTATTGACTCATCATTTTTCTTTGTTTTTTTATGCTCCATGGTAATAGCCAAAAAAGCTCCTCCCCCACCAAACATCAAACTAAAAAATTCTTGGAATTGTTTATT
>CAIZIN010000012.1 GCA_903933085.1 uncultured bacterium | reverse complement strand
CCATACAGTAATCCATTTTCAAGTTATCATCCTGAGCAAGGTTATGTTTTCCTTTCATCTATCCACTCCTCAATTTCAAATTTGAAAAAAGCTGGAATTTTGCCAGATGAGTTTAGAAAAATAATTGAAGCCAATGCTAAAGCTTTGGATTTTATAAATAAGAATATTGATGAGATTTTTTCACCAAGAGTAAACAAAGAGATTATTGTAAAAATTGAAAAGTTTGTATATGAGTGTGAGTTGCGTAAGAATGAAGAAAAATTACCAGAATATGTTTCCTTTAGTACTTTGTATGAAGCGATTGCTCAAAGCTTAGCTCTTGTACTTTCTGATGTAAGAGAAAATGAAGATCTCAAACCTATTTCAAAGTGGAAAGAAAAGTGGGTTATTAAAATTGACGATGATAGGCGAGCACATAAAGATACTAAGAATACAGAGAAACTTTTTGAGCTCGCTGATATATATCAAAAATATATTTCAGAAATGCACCGCTTGGCCTTGTATGATTTCGACGACATGATCCTCGATGTGATAACTGCCGTGAAAGAATATCCACATCTAAGATATGAACTCGAAGAGCAATATCAATACATGCTTGTGGATGAATTTCAGGATACAAATGATGCACAAATGCGCTTACTTAGAATTATCACTGACGCTTCAGTAAATGAGGGTCGGCCAAATGTGATGGTTGTGGGTGATGATGATCAGGCTGTCTATAAATTCCAAGGCGCTGAGCTTTCAAATATTTTAAACTTCACAAAGATTTTTAAAGATGTGAAAGTTGTCACTCTTACAAATAATTACCGTTCGACTCAAGATATTCTTGATCTTTCCTCTCATATAATTAGAAAAGGTGAAGGAAGGCTCGAAAACATTTTACCGGGAATAGAGAAAGTGTTAGTAGCCTCAAATTCTGAATTAGGTCATGGAAATATTATTCACCGAAGATTTTCTACTGCACTACACCAATATCATTTTGTTTCTAGAGAAATTGCAAAATTAATTGAAAGTGGGGTTAAAGCTGATGATATAGCTGTTATTGCCAGAAAGCATAAAGAGCTTGAATCGCTTGTCCCATATATGAAAGGTGCTGAAGTCTCTGTTAGATATGAAAGAGAGCAAAATGTATTTGAGGAGCCTCATATAGAACAGTTAATAACAATGGCGAGATTTTTAGCAACTTTGGGAGCTTATGGAAAAACAGAAGCCGATGAATTTATGCCGATCATTTTATCTTTTCCTTTCTGGGGAATACCAAGACAAAAAATTTGGGAAATCTCACTTCTCGTAGCAAAAACATTTGAGCCAAAGAAGTCATGGCTCGAAGTAATGATCGAAAGTGATGATGAAAAAATAAAAAGTATTGCTGAATTTTTTATAGATCTCGGTGTGCGTTCTTTGCATGAGCCCGCTGAAAGAGTTCTTGATGAACTTGTTGGTGCGCATATACCACTTGCACGCGAATCAGAAGATGAAGATGAAGAAGTTGAGGCAGTGACAGATAAAAAGTTTTATAGCACCTTTAAAGAATATTATTTCAGCAAAGAAAAATTTGAACATGCTCGAGCAGAGTATTTAACCTTCTTATCAAGTTTGAGAGTTTTCGTGCGGGCTTTACGAGAATTTAAAAAAGGGGAGACAACTACCATTTCAGACCTTGTAGATTTTGTGGAGCTTCATGAAAAAAATAATATACGCTTAAACGACCAAAGTCCTTTTAATGCGATTTCCGATGCGGTTTCTTTGCTTACTGCTCACAAGGCCAAAGGGCTGGAATTTGAATATGTTTTTGTGCTTTCTTGTGAGGATAATGTTTGGGCTGGACGAGGTGCACCAAAAAGGATTTCTTTCCCTCAAAATATGCCCATAGAGCCAGTTGGAGATACTGTTGATGATCAACTTCGACTTTTCTTTGTTGCTCTCACTCGAGCAAAGAAGCATCTATATCTTACTGGTTATTCAAAAGATGATAGGGGTGGTGAATCACAGAAGCTTCGGTTTCTGCTTGCTCCAGAGGATGATGAAGAAGTACTTAAGAAAGCTATTCTCAAACAGGTGTATCATGAAGTAATAGAAAATACAGACGATGACGCTCCAGAGACTAGCGATGTACTTACATCATCTTGGCTTTCGTATCATACCGCGCCGTTTATTGGTGGGGAAGAAAAACTGCTTAAATCTTTATTAAAAGATTATGCACTTTCAGTAACTCACTTAAATAATTTTCTAAATGTTGGCAAAGGCGGACCTCAACACTTCCTTGAACAAAACCTTTTACGTTTTCCTCAGGCTAAATCAGTATCCGGTTCGTATGGTTCTGCAATTCACTCAGCTTTAGAAGAATTAATTTCTTATAGGAAAGCAAAGAAAACTATTCCAACAAAAGACGAATTTTGTTCATGGTTCTTGAAAGCACTTCGATATGAAAAATTAGCAAAACTAGATTTTGAAAAGCTATCAAAAAGAGGGGTAGAAGCTCTGGAAATTTTCTTTGATGCAAAAAAGGATTCATTCAAAGAGAATGATATTGCAGAATTTAACTTTAAACATCAAGGCGTCTTGGTTGAGGATACACATCTTTCTGGAAAGATTGATAGGATTGTATTTTTAGATAGGGATACAATAGAAGTACATGACTACAAAACAGGGAAGTCAGCAAAAGATTGGAAAGGTAAGGATGAGTATGAAAAAATCAAATTATATGAATATGAAAGACAGCTTTCTTTCTATAAGCTTTTGGTTGAAAACTCACGTGAATTTTCTGGCAAAAAAGTAACAAGAGGAGTGCTTGAATTCGTTGAACCTTCAGCTGAATTTTCAGGTGGTAACAAAAAAATAATTGATCTAGAACTAGATATTGATATTGAAAAAGTAGAACGATTAAAAAAACTTATCGGCGCCGTAAATAAAAAAATCCAAAATCTAGATTTTGAAGATGTAAGTTCCTATTCTCCTGGGCTAGATGGAATTGTAGAGTTTGAGGAAAAGTTGTTGGGAGAGAAATAAGGAATAAAAAAATAGAAAATAAAAAGAGCCCCGATCACGAAGAGTTGGGGCTCTTTAGTGGTGGGACTCAGGTTGTAAACTTTGGATGTTGTTCAAAGAACAGTGTCGTTGGTTTTTCATCGTCCTTTGGGGGTTCGGTGCCAACAAACATAATTCTGTAAATCAGATTCGGATCATCATCGATTGAATCATAGGTTGATCGATAATCCTCATTCCAGAGATCTGAATTACCATCCCATTCGTACTCAGGGTAGTCACCTGTTTGTTGCATGGCGATTTCTACGTTAGGGAAATCCATTGATGTTATGTGTGTAAACATATGAGGGCTCCGACCGACGTAGAAGTAGAATGTTGTCCATGGCACCATCCAGAGTGCGTATTGCTCTGCCGTTACCTCGTAGTACCTGATTGCATCTTCTTGAGACACTGTCTCAAAGAGTTGCCTACAGATTTTATATTCACTTTCCGACAAGGTATGGCGGTTGTAACTTTTGAACGGAATCCCTTCACCTCCTCTGAGCACCACCTCTTTGGGAGTCTTCATGAAAGCATGCCGAAACTCCCTGACTTTTCCTTCCCGAGCTTTTTCAACGGCGGAGAATCGTGCTACGCTCATACGATCGAAGATGTGTTGAATGAAATAATTCTCCGGATGAACACCATTGCGGAGTTCGGATAAATAGTTTCTTTGTTCATTTAACGCTGCCATTTTCTTTCCTTTCTTTTGGTTGATTTTCTGTCCGTTTTTTACAAAACGGGGTTTTGTGCTTACTCTCTAATTATAGCACAATACAGCCCAAAAGTCAAAAAATTGAAAATGAAGCATCAAAAAACGCCTTGGAATAAGGCAAAAATAAAACCACCTCCCAAGATAACACTTGGGTAGGTGGTTCGAGCTTGCACTCTATCGGTTTGCGTACCGACACCGGCTTTTTAAAGCATTATTTCCGCGATGAATATCAACTGCTTTTGATTGAAGTCATATCTGACTCGAATCTTTTTGACAGCTTTTTTCCCCTCGGAAAACGTAATCTCAACTGAGGCGTGGTCGTCTTGGAAGCTAATGAAAGCCACCATTCGAGTCGTGGAGGAGACCTCTCTGACAATCCGCTCGCGCGTTTTGTCATTGAAAATCTTTTTTAATTTCCACTCGACGGGGAACACCGTCAACCGAATATCCAGCTTGTAAGCTTGGAAGCACAAGGCGACGACGTGCATTAGGCGACACACAGCCACTTGCTCCGTACTATTACCTTGCGGTTTTCGGGATAGGGTGGTGGTGTAGGAAGGTTTCATTTTTTCAAGAGTTTTGCCAAGGATTCCCATCGTGCGAGAATCAATGAATCAACCATCTCTCGTCCTCCTGAAGCGTTTAGTTCTTCCAGAAATAACTGTTTCTGTTCTTCGAGTTTTTTTTCTGCCCGTCGGAGTGATCCAAGCAGGTTGTTCGAAGACTGAAATTCGTGCTTTAGCCTTGATGCAAAGTCTACGTCTAGGATCGCTCGTAGGATTACTTCGGTCTGGCTCATATCTGGAAGCGATACTATGCCCATGCATGGAGGTGATATCATGTTCCGAATACTTTCGCGACTTGCCTCATATCTTGAAAAACTATCACTTACAGAGTTTTTGAGTTCGTCACAAATTTGTGAAAGTTCAATGAAACGATACATTCCAGACTCCATTTCTTCGTCAAGAAGTTGTTCTCTGTTGGGGAGGTCGCTTTCATCGATTCTCCGGAGTACACGTTGATAACGATCTAAATATTCTAGACATATGGCGGATGCTGTAATCATGATTTCAATTTGGTTGTGGCTCATTACGGCCGAGTTTTGCCATGCTACACCAACGTGGTTTCGTCACAGCACAAAAGTGCCAAAAGCTTCAGCAGTTTAGTGCTGTGACGAAAATTTTCAGTTGAGATTTTCAAGGAACTATTTCAATTAAGTTCTGTTTGCTTGTCATTCCTGCGGAGGCAGGAATCCAGTCTGAAAAATTCGGACTTGGATCCCCGCATTCGCGAGGATGACAAAATAGAAGCTTAGTGAATTTCTTATTAATTATAGCACAACACAGTCGAAAAGTCAAAAAATAGACAGGTAAGCACCAAAAAACGCCATATTATATGGCGTTTTTTGTATTCGGTAACAAGTTATCAGTTATCAGTTATTAGTTATTAGTTATCTGCTACTTCGCAAGCAATGCATTATCGATAACAAGTGTCATCAAATTGTATGGCATAGCTCCACCAAGATTCACAATTTTTCCATCGTCAGAAATTCTAACAAGTCCTGTAGGATATTTTGCAAATGCTGTTACAAGATTTGAGATTTGTGTGTCTGAAAGAGGTTTCTTAAATATTAAGAAGTTGTTTGGAGTTCCTTCCACACCAGCATCTTTTCCTGTTTGTTCTTGTGCTGTAATCACACTTGCTGTTTCATCTCCGTTGTAACATGTGTTCCATTTAGTCATGTCTAGTTTTAGTGTTTTTGCAATCAATGGAAGAGCTGTTTCTGGTAGAGAGTCATTTGATTTTGTTTGAGAGTAAACTTCATTTATGAATTTCCAGAATACATCATTTCCGCCCTGAACCTTTGCACATTCAACAGCAATAGCTTCTTTTCTTGCTTTTTTATGTAGTGCATCAAGAGGCATATATCGGTATACCCACGCTACTTTATTTTCTGCGCCATAAGTTTCCATTACTTTTTGCATTGTTGTATGGAAAGTTTTACAAAATGGACATTCAGTATCTGAATATTCAACAACGATAATATCTGCGTCTTTACTGCCAACAATACTATCTGTATCAGTAACTGGTGCAACCCCAAAAGCTTCAGTAGCTTTTTTTTCTACCGGTTGTTCAATTTTTGTTGCTCCTCTGTTTGTATAAAACATTGCTCCAGCCACAAGTAGTCCAGCGACAACAATTGCGATAGGTAATGCCAAGTTATTTTTAGTTTCCATGGAATTTTTTAGTTAATTTTTAATTATTTGTTTCGTTTGCTATTATAGCATGCTTGGAATTTTTAGGCATCAACTTTGAACAGGCTCTAGCGATTAGGCTCTAGGCTCTAGTTATTTGATTCAAAATACAATGAAGAACTTTTTCAAGTAAAAAGTTCTTCAAATGCGCCGGGGCTTTTTCAAAAGCTAGAGCCTAGCGCCTAGAGCTCGACTTTGTTTCCTTGTGAGCGAAGCAAATTAGGAATACAAGAAGTACCCCTGTGGCATAATCGCTATCTATGCTATCATTTAATCCATGACAATTTTAGATTCAATTATTCTTGGCATTATTCAAGGTTTAACAGAGTTTTTGCCAGTTTCTTCTTCAGGACACCTTATTATTGCTCGACATTTTTTAGGTATTCAAACAATGGATGGTTTAGCTTTTGACGCTGTTCTCCAACTTGCAACAATCCTTGCTGTCGGTCTGTATTTTTGGCGTGATATTTTAGGTTTAGTAAAATCATTCTTCAAATTAATAACTAGAAAAGTGATGGTGGGGAAAGAAGCAACACTTTTCTGGGCAATTTTTATCGGTACTATTCCAGCTATTATTTTCGGTTTATTGTTTGAAAAATCAATGGACACAATCTTTAGAAATATTCACCTTGTGGCACTTACTCTTGTGCTCGGAAGTATTCTTATGTTTTTTGCAGAAAAGTATGCAAAACAAAATAAACACCTAACTATAGAGAAAGGTTTTATGGCGGGTTTATTCCAAACATTAGCTCTCTTACCTGGAGTGTCTCGTTCGGGAGCAACAATTTCTGGCGGACTTTTTCTTGGCTTCACAAGAGAAGAAGCAACTCGTTTTTCTTTCTTGCTTTCATTTCCAATAATTCTTGGTTCAGGATTAAAAAAACTTCTTGATCTATATCAAGCTCAAGAGTTAGTAGTTCTCGGCCCTTCACTTTGGATAGCATCATTTTTCGCTTTCGCCGTTGGACTTGGCGCAATTCACTTTCTAATCACATATTTAAAAAAGCATACGCTATATGCCTTTGTGGTTTATCGACTATTGCTGGTAGTGGTGTTGCTTGCGTTGTTTTAGACTAGGTGCTAACTATTAGGCTCTGGCTTTTATCCCGAACACTTTTTGCTATCGCAAAAAGTGTTCGGGATATTTGTTAGGCATATAAAAAAAGGACCCAAAGAGATTTACTCGATGAGTCCTGTGTGAATTAGTCTCTGGCATATCGGGATCCTTTAACTCTTATTCTTCCTAAGATATTCACTCTGATTTTTTTATTCGAATCGATAATAGTTGTCGTGGTCAATTTAACCTTTCTTAATTGATATGTTTTTCCGGACAAACGTAACGAATCTACTCTGTATGGCAGTTTTAGCCGAGTCAGCAAAGAATTAAGGTTTGTTGCTTTGTTGTATGTGGAATACTCTAGATCGTGGAGTCTCTTGATGTGAAGGTTACGAGTCTCAATAAGCCGTTCTATTATCTTTGTGGTAATTTCTCTTGTGCCTGTTCTCAACATCTCTTCCAGAATAGTTCTCGGCTCAGGAGTGATTCTACCATTTGCTAGTATTTCCTTGATATCGTCATCAGTTATGGCAGATGACATCCATTCAATAGAACCAACATTTTTTGTCCCAGGTTTCTCATCAATTTCGAGTGAAATGGATATTCCAGAAAGTATTTTTTCGGGCAAATCAATACTTTCTTGTTTAGCCCATTCCCTAATAGCATCGGTCAACTTCTCTCTAAGGGGTGTTTTCTGTAATGGTGTAATCATTTTTGGCCTCCTTTTCGTGTTCTTAAATCTAAAATGGATACTAACACTAGTTTATACACAGGTCAAATGTTATCTAGGAAAATTAGCCTGGATTCCCGCATTCGCGAGAATGACAATACAGGGAATTAAGGATTCCATTCGTGTCATTTGTGAAGTCGGGGAGGGACCCGACTGCAAGGACGGAGGCTGACGAGCCGAGTCGTGGTCAAGAGATTTTTCAGCAGAAAAATACTCGGGACGTCATTCGTGGATTGGTGTC
Organism: uncultured bacterium; assembly: GCA_903933085.1. Lineage (GTDB taxonomy): Bacteria > Patescibacteriota > Minisyncoccia > Phycocordibacterales > CAIZIN01 > CAIZIN01. Next base: position 11,069 of record CAIZIN010000012.1, on the reverse strand, counting down.
GTGATACTGACTAAAAAGGAAGTGAAAATGTCATCGAAGTATCCTCCTTTGTTTCCCAATTACTTGGGTCCAGCGGAATATCTTTTAATTTACCAAATTCCCTATATCGAAGTTTTTTATTTGTCATTGCATAGTCGTAGACAGCTTTTGTGATCATTACGTCTTCGATACAATATTTAATTATCTTATCTATCTCTCCAGATTTCCACCATTCGATAGCTTCAAGACCGTGGGCGATTTTTTTTCGTCCTAATGTTGCATCGGCAACGTCATCAAGTTTGATTCTTCTTCCTAATGAAGCTTTGATTTCTTTTAGCAAATCAACATGCTTTATTTTTGAAAGGTCACCGGCATAATATTTATTTAGAAGTGGCATGTCAAAATGCTCAGAGTTGTAGCCGATAAGAGAATCGGCTTTTTCAAGAATTGGCCAGAGTTTAGGAAGCTCTTCTTGAAGATATGAAGTTGCTTTTTCTGTTTCGGTATCATAAATACAAACCACAGAGATATCTAAATCCGCTGGGTCATTTGTGTTAGCCTCTTGAAATGTATTTCGTGTTTCGATGTCGAAGAAAATTTTTCTCATTGGGGTGCGTTGATTTAAGATTTATGATTTAAGATTCAAGAATAATTAGTATTGCTATTCTGTCATCCTCGCATTCGCGAGGATGACAGAGTGTGATTATTGGGTGTTTAATTAAGAATTATAAAGTTGTATAAATTCTGCTCCATGTTTCATCCACTTACAGGTTGCTGAAAATTCTCTCAGCGAATTCCTCAATCTCGGCAAGGGAACAAATGTTTTCTTCTCCTGTGAATAAATTCTTCACATTGTATGTTTTAGTATTCATTTCTTGTTCGCCGATTGCAATGAAGAAATTTATTTTTTCTTTGTCCGCTTTTTTAATCTGATCAACAATTTTTCTTCCTGTGTAATCTATTGCAACATTGACATTTTTACTTCTCAAAATTTTTGCCAATGTATCCGCATCCTCCACACAATCTTTTGAGAATGTTCCAATATAAACTTTTGTAGAACTTGTGTACTTTGGGAGAATTTCTCGAGTTTCAAGAAAGTCTCTAGCTGTCACATCTCCCATACCAAAACCTATTGCAGAAACCTTATCATTTCCAAATAGTGATAGTAGTTCATCATAACGTCCGCCACCAAACAGAGCTCGGCTATTTTGAGGGCTTGTATCATATATTTCAAAAACTGTGCCTGTGTAATAATCGAATCCTCTTACGATTGTGTCATCAAATTTTACATTTGAAATTCCAGCTTTCTTTAGTTCTGATATAAGTAATTCCATTTCTTCATCTGCCTCAAGTTTCCATTCAATTTTTCTACCGCAGATTCTTTCTGCCTCATCATTAAAATTATCAATTTTCTTTTTCCTATCGAGGAGTTTTTGGAAGTCATGTGATTGTTCTGCCGAAAGACCTATGTCAGCAAGGGTTTTGTTTAAGAGTGTTCTATTGCTCAAACGAACTTCGAAATCAGATTCCTTGGCACCAAAGTTAATCATTATTTGATAGGCCAGTCGAATTATTTCAATATCAGCATATATACTATCAAGTCCAAAAATATCGCAGTTAAGTTGGAAGTGTTCACGAAGACGCCCTCTTTGTGGTCGTTCATAACGAAACATGTTTGGAATTGAAAACCATCGGACAGGCATCGAAAGTTCGCGCTTTCTTCCAGCGATCATTCGAGCGACTGTGGGTGTCATCTCTGGACGAAGCGTAACCTCTCTTCCTCCTCTATCGAGAAAAGAATATGTTTGTTCGTTTACAATTTCTTCACCAGACTTTGCTTTATATAGCTCACTTGGTTCAAGTGGGGAAGCATTATATTCTAAATAACCAAAACTCTCACAAGTTTTTCGCCAAATATTAAAAATATAGTTTTCTGCACTTTGATCTTCAGGGTAGAAGTCGCGTACACCCTTATATGGGTCTGTGCTTAATTTGTTTGTGTTTTCACTCATTAAGTACTATTGTATATCACATGGACAAAGTTCTCAATCTTTACAAACTCTGTGGAGAAACGCCCCTTGAATGTATTCTACGTTATAAAAAAGAACACCCAGAATTTGAGGGTTTTTCAATGACATATGCTGGTCGGCTTGATCCTTTGGCTGAAGGCGTACTTTTGGTGCTTGCTGGTGAAGCTGTGCATAGAAAAGAGGAATTTTTGAATTTGAAAAAGGAATATGAGGTGGAAGTGCTTTTTGGGGTGGGGACGGATACATTTGATGTGCTGGGGATTCCTCTGTCATCCTTGCGAATGCGAGGTGAACTCGGAAGAGTTTCCGAGTGCAAGGACGGAGCGCGACGGCGCGAGTCGGGGCCGAACAAATTTCTAGCAAGAAATTATGTGTGGTCCATGGATTCCCGTCTTCACGGGAATGACAACACAGATGCAGAAAACATATTAAAAAAATTCCTCGGTAAAAATATTTTTGAATATCCACCATATTCTTCAAAGCCCGTAAATGGTAAACCGCTTTTTTCAATTGCTCGAAGTGGGGAGTTAGATAATATTGAAATGCCAAAAAGAGAGGTTGAAATTTATAATTTAGAAATATTGAGTTGGCGTGATATAAATTCTAAAGATTTGTTGAAAGAGATTGAAGAAAAAATCAAAAGTGTGAAAGGAGATTTTCGTCAGGAAATTATACTTTCGAAATGGAAAGAAACTTTAAATAATACAGATTTTAATTTTAGTATAGCGAAAATTAGAGCTGAAGTTTCTTCGGGTACATATATGCGTACTTTGGCATATGAGTGGGGAAAAGCTATGGTGATACCGGCTCTTGCTTTTCATATCGTAAGGACAAAAGTTGGTGAGTATATGGTATAGGAAATACAGCTTTTATTTATAATAAAGATGCAAATGATACACTTTTAGTGTAGTTATGTGATAATATATACATATTATGGAAGAACCAAACAAAAGAAGATTAGAGGATTTATCATCGGAAGAAAGGAGACTTCTGGTGCATATGACTTTGCAGGGTGAGCATATTGAAGATTGTGTTCGTAACTTAAGTGGGGCTGTGCCAAGGCAAAGTCTTTTAGAATTAGATGATATTTTGAATGAATCTTATGAAGAATTTCTTCCCAAGTTAAATACAGAAAAATTATATTCAAGTTTTGTTGAATTTGAGAACCTTCTTAATTTGGCAAATAAAAATCTCGCTGTTTTTATGTCGGATTACCTTGAAAGTTTTATAACTAATAGATTTACTCTATTGAAAGCAGAAATAATGTCTTTGCAATCAGATATAAATAGGGCAAAAGAAAAAATAATTCCACGATTAAAAAAGCTGGGATTAAATGATTGTGTTGATAAATTGGAGGAGGCTATTCAAGGTTTGGAGATAAAATTAGCTTACGATTCTGGGGCTGAAGAATAATAGTAAGGCTGAAGATATAACACATGACAAAAGGCCACGACTATGTCGTGGCCTTTTGTGTATATTCTTAATTCCTAATTCCCTGGCTGGGCAGGCTTAAATCTTAATTCTTCGCCTAGAACGTTAATCCTTTCTCTGCTCGCATTGCTTTTGAGCGATCTGTTTCAGTAAGATATCGTTTTCGTAGACGTACTGATTTTGGTGTAATTTCTAAGTACTCATCATCAGAAATAATTTCAAGCCCTCTTTCAATAGAAAGATCGTGATGGGGAACTAGGTAAAGTGCCTCATCTGAACCTGATGCTCTCACATTTGATAGTTGTTTGTTTTTAGTTGGGTTCACTGTCATCTCATCACCTTTAGATGTATTTCCAATAACCATACCAGCATACACATCTACTGCTGCTCCTATATATAGTGTGCCTCGATCTTGTAAATTCCAAAGAGAGAAAGCTAAAGTTTTTCCTGTCTCCATTGAAATCATTGAGCCAGTTGCGCGCTTTTCGATTTCTCCAGCATAAGGGCGAAATTCTACAAAACGTGAACAAAGAATTCCTTCACCTCTTGTATCAACTGTAAATTGATTTCTATAACCTAAAAGTCCTCGAGTTGGAATTTCAAAAACCATTCTTGTTGTTGCTCCTTCTTGCTTCATGTTCACCATAAGACCTTTTCTCTTTCCAAGTTTTTCGATAACAATACCTGTAGATTCATTTGGAACATCAATAGTAACTTCCTCAAAAGGTTCATGTTTTTTTCCATCCACTTCTTTTGTAATAACTTGTGGTTGAGAAACTTGAAGTTCATATCCTTCTCGTCGCATATTTTCAAGTAAAATAGAAATATGTAGTTCTCCTCGTCCATACACTTTATATGAATCGTTTGAAGTTGTATCAACTTTTAATCCAACATTGATTTCAAGTTCTTTGTCGAGTCGATCTTTAATTTGTCGAGTTGTAACAAACTTCCCTTCTTTACCGGCAAAAGGTGAGTCGTTCACTAAGAAGTTTAGACTGATTGTTGGTTCATCGATATGAATTGATGGAAGAGCTTCTGTTGCTTCAGAGTCACAGATTGTTTCTCCAATATAAATATTAGGAAGACCAGAGAGCATAATAATGTCTCCAGATTCAGCTTCTTTAGTTTCCTTCTTTTTCATTCCTTCGAATGTATAAAGTTTTGTTATTCGTCCTTTGTGCATTGTCCCGTCTTCACCTTTGGCGATAATTTCCTGACCGTCTTTAATAGATCCGTCATAAACACGACAGACTGCCATTCGTCCTAGGAAGTTATCATAGCCGAGATTAAATACCTGAGCTTTTAGCGGAGCTGAGTTATCTCTGTTTGCCGGTGGAACTTTTTCAATAATCAAATCGAGTAGGGGATTTAGATTTGTAGATTCATCTGAAAGATTTTTCTTTGCAATTCCTTCTCGTCCAATAGCATATATAGTAGTGAAATCAAGTTGATCGTCTGTTGCACCAAGGTCCATAAAAAGTTCAAGAACTTCATCGTGAACACGTGCTGGGTCGGAAGCTGGCTTGTCGATTTTGTTGATAACAACAACAGGCTTAAGTCCAAGCTCAAGTGATTTCTTTAGAACGAAACGAGTTTGAGGCATTGGGCCTTCTTGTGCGTCGACAATAAGAAGAACGTCATCGATTGATCGAAGAACGCGTTCTACTTCAGATCCGAAGTCGGCATGGCCTGGTGTATCCACAATATTGATTTTTGTATCTTTATAGAAAAGGGAAGTATTTTTGGCATAAATAGTAATACCACGCTCTAGTTCGAGAGCGTTTGAGTCCATAGATACTCCAGCTTCCACCATCCCTGTTTGTCGAAGAAGGGCGTCAGTGATAGTTGTTTTTCCATGGTCCACATGGGCAATAATGGCGATGTTTCTGATTTGCATAATGAGGAACTATTCTAACATAAATTTTATTTTTTGTCGAGTTTCAAGGTTTTTAGCTGTATTTTATGTGTTTTTTCCTTCCTGTGTATTGTCATTCTTGCGAATGCGAGAATCCAGGTCTGTATTTCACTTCTAACTTAGTCACCTAAATAATCTCCCTCACTAAATAGCCGTTCAAGCATTACTTTCCCCGACCGCTCGTCGCCCCGCGGCTTCTCGCTTCGGCTTCGGCACAAACTTTTTGAGTACAAAAAGACCATGCTTTGTGCCTGCAGATGCTCGGATAAAGTAATACTTTCACTCTTGTATGTGACCAATGGAGGGTTGTGATAAGTGGCGGGCTGAATTTCTTGAGTACAAGATATTCAGGCTGTTATATTTGTGCCGAAAAAGCTTCTGGTGAGAGCTTTTTCGGCACGGGGAATTCATGTAGACAGATTCATATAATTATTATATAGTATTTTAGGTTCTTTGACTTACCAATCTGGTGGAGTGATAAACGCGTGTCGACACATGCACGTCTGGATATTGCTTGAGGCATAATCTGGGTCCAAGACCAATCAGTACAATGAAAGTAGAATTATGTATGAAGTTGAAGCTCAGGTTTGAACTCGACCTGAAGAGACGGAAGTTTCTGTTCTTCAAGGTGCTAGAAAAATGCGAGTTTGATGTCACTATGATAGTTGGTCTATTCTCAATGCCAGCTCTTCCACCTTTAAATAGTGCATTTAGACTTCCATATTATTCGCACGATCTTGACTCTGTCCCAGAGTTTAAAGTCATTAAAATTGAAACCATTTTGAATAGAGATGCTCGTGATAAAGTTTATGCATGTGGACCAGGTCAACCTATTAAGAAAATATATGAACCCGATTTGATTTGTGAACATATGGTGCATATTGAACCTGTCGGGCGGGTTTCAACCATTGTTAATCGTAGGTTGGTTTCCGAAGACTCTACCACAAGAAGTTTTTTGATGAAAAAATTAAAGCCATGGGACGTTTACGACCACGATGTTGAAGATTTATTCAAGAATTTGATTTTTTTCAATAAACTGATTCTCCCATTTAGAATTTGTATTGATCGAGATGAGTCTAACTGGGAAGCTTATCACGTGCTGAATACTTGGCTCGAAAAGCTTCGCAATCAATAGTGGATTTCAGTCAAATTTTTCCTCAACTGTACATTTATCATTTAGCCCCGAAAAGTCAGCAGACTTTCCGGGGCATTTTTTTTACTTGATCGAATTCGTATTTCATTCCTAATTCATAATTCTTAATTCCTAATTCTATCAAGATTATGTTATAATCTTGATATGTCATCAAAGATTTTTTCATTTATAAAAACAAAAAAATATTACTTATTAGCACTGATTTTAATAATTGCAGGTGGAATTTATTATTACGAAAACAAAGGTAATAACACTGGCGAATTTGTGAAAATTCAAAAAGGATCATTGATTAGTGAAGTAAGTGTTGCAGGAAAAGTAATTTCTTCTAAAGACGTTAGTCTTTCTTTTGAAACAGGAGGTACTGTAAATGCTGTAAACAGAGATGTTGGACAAAGAGTTTCCATGGGCGATGTTATTGCATCTCTAGATTCAAGTTCCTTGCAGGCTAATTTAGAAAAAGCTCAAGCAGATTTGGCTGGAGAACAAGCTAAGCTTGATCAGCTTCAAAACGGTGCGAATCAAGCAACAGAAGTTACAACAGCAAAAAGAAAATTAGTAGATGTAATACTTGACGGTTTCACATCTTCTGATGATGCTGTAAGAAACAAGACAGATCAGTTTTTTGAAGATGCTGATACGATGAATCCAAAAATATTATTTGCTTTCAATGACTATGATTTGAAAGAAAAGATAAATAAACAAAGAATAATTGTTGAAGAGACTTTGGCTAAATGGGAATCATTAAATTCTGACGTTACGGCCGATAATGTAACGGTTTCAGACGCGGATGTTGTAAGAGGTTACATGACAATTATAAAAACTTTTTTGAATGATGTCTCAAAAGCTGTAAATAATTTTGAAACAAATAATACACTTTCTCAAACAACAATTGATAAGTATAAAAATGATGTTGCGAGCGCTCGTACAAATGTAAATAATGCTTTGAGTGCCATAACTTCGGCTCAAGAAGGGATTCGCTCAACATTTTCAGGAAAGCCTGTTCAAGAGGCTAGGGTAAAGTCTGCCCAGTCTTCTGTTGATGCTCTTAAAACACAAATTGCTAAGACTTATATGAGAGCTCCATTTTCTGGAATTGTTTCTAAGCAAGATGCCAAGGTTGGTGAGGCTATTTCTCCAAGTATGAATCTTGTCTATATTATTAGTGAATCATATGAAATCGAAGCCTACATTCCAGAATTAAATATTTCAGGGGTTGATATAAAAGATAAAGCTTCTGTAAACTTGGATGCTTTTGGAACCTCAGCTGAATTTAGTGCTGTTGTTATACAGATTGACCCTGCAGAAACAGTGAAAGATGGTGTTGCAACATATAAAGTTCGTCTGGCTTTTGAAAATGCGGACTCTCGTATAAAACCAGGGATGACGGCAAATATAAAAATTGAAACTGGAAAAAAAGATGGAGTTTCGATTTTGCCACTTCGTGCCGTATATACAAAAAATAATTTGAGCTATGTTCAAATTAAAACAAAAGATGAACCTATTGAAAAAGAGATTAAAATCGGTGAAAAAGATTCTCGTGGAAATGTTGAAGTGATCTCAGGTCTCTCAACAGAGGATCAGGTATTATTAAACCCAACAATATAATATGCCACAGTTTATCCGCATAGGCTTTTATTTGGCTTGGCGCCAAATACGCAGAGCCAACAAATGGACGACCACATTAATTATTTTTGTGATGGTTTTAACTTTCCTAAATCTAGTTGTTGTTTCAGGTCTTCTTGTCGGATTGATTGAGGGTTCTGTGGTTGCATTCAAATCCCAATATTTTGGGGATGTTACAATTTCAAGACTAAATAATAAAGACTATATTGAGAATACTCCTATGATTTTGAGTGTGTTAGATCAAACACCTGAAGTCTTAAAATATACAGCAAGATATTCTGCTGGTGGAAAAATAGAAGCAAACTATCAGAGCAGAGTAAAGGAAAGCGAAATAGAAAGTTCCAATACAACATTTATGGGTATTGATCCAGAAAAGGAAGAAGCTGTAACACATCTTTCGAGGAGGGTTATTGAAGGTGAATATTTAAAACCAGATGATTATGATAAAATTTTAGTTGGTTCGATGTTGATAAAAAAATATTTGCCGATTGAGGCACCGGGTTTTAGCCAGTTGGAGAATGTGGCCGTTGGCTCAAAAGTAAGAGTACGGATAGGTAATATAACAAGGGAGGTTACTGTTAAGGGGATTTTAAAATCAAAAGTAGACGAAGTGAGTGCTAAAGTTTTTTTTGTTGATAAAGAATTACGTGCAATTGTTGGTAGACAAGATTATAGTGTAGATAATATTTCAATGATACTCAAGCCTGGTAGTGACCCAAAGCTTATTCGCGATGCATTACTAAGAGCTGGTATTGGTCAATATGCAAAAGTTCAAACTTTTGAAGACGGACAACCAAAGTTTCTTAAGGATATAAAAGATACTTTTGCTCTACTTGGAAATATAATTAGCTCAATTGGTCTTGTAGTGGCTTCTATTACAATCTTTATTGTTATCTTTGTGAATGCAATTACAAGAAGAAAATTTATTGGTATTCTAAAGGGGATAGGTATTAGCGGAAGAACAATTGAAGTTTCATATCTTTTCCAGTCGATATTCTATGCTGTAGCAGGATCGCTAATTGGGTTAATTCTTTTGTATGGAATTTTGGTTCCTTATGTAAATTCACATCCAATTAATTTCCCGTTTAGTGATGGTATTCTAGTTGCAACACCGATAGGTACTTTTTTGAGGGTGGCTTTATTAATCGTTGCAACAATGGTGGCTGGGTATATACCAGCAAGAATGATCGTGAGGAAGAATACACTCGATTCTATCTTAGGGAGATAGAATATAAATTTAAAATTTAAAATTAAAAAAGTAAAATGAATACGATAAATAGCCTTAATAGAAAAATAAAGTTTATTTCTGTCATCCTCGCGAATGCGGGGATCCAGGTTGATTCTTAATTCCTAATTCTATTTATTATATGATATCAGTAAAAAACCTAGTAAAAACTTTCATAGATGGTGACAAAACTACTCCCGTTCTTAAGGGTGTAAATTTTGAATGCGAGAGCGGAGAATTCATTGCAATTATGGGGCGTTCAGGTGCGGGAAAGAGTACTTTTATGTATCAAGTGAGTTTACTCGATGAGCCAACTTCTGGTGAGATAATTATTGATGGACACGATGTACATGATATGACATCTGATGAAAAAACCGAATTTCGTTTAACTGACCTTGGGTATGTTTTTCAAGATTACGCCTTACTTCCAGATTTAACTGCAAAAGAAAATGTTGCCCTTCCTCTTCTTATGCAGGGTATGCCTAAAAAGGAAGCTTACGAAATTTCTATCTCCGCTCTTGGAAAAGCCGGACTTGATCACCGCGTAGATTTTCTGCCGAGTCAGATGTCCGGAGGAGAACAACAGAGAGTAAGTATCACAAGAGCTGTTGCACACAAACCAAAAATTCTTTTTGCTGATGAACCGACTGCAAACTTGGATAACTATTCTTCAGGACTTGTGATGGAAATGTTTAAGGAGCTTCATCGAGAGGGACAAACCATTATCATGGTTACCCACGAAGAACAATATGCAAAACTAGCCGAACGCCTAATTCGTTTTGACGATGGGATGATAGTTGGTGAGGAGCTTCTTAATAACTCGTAGTTATTTTTTGAATAATTTAAAGTTATTGCATTTTCTATACTGCGTGGTATTGTTTTCTTGGTATAAAAAGTTCCTCAAATGTTAGTAGTACAGTCTGGTATCTAAAACCTCGCACTCAAAATGTTAACAAACATATTGCGGATCTGCTTGGTAGTGATGTCACAGCATCAGAACAATATGGTGTTAAGTGTCGTGATGGAAAAAATCGAGATATCTGGTCGGTGAGTTATGCTCTGGTTGAAACGCTATTTCATTCTGAGCATATTAACCTTTTCTATGTTTTCCGTTCACAAAATGGTGGGCCAGCAGATGATATAACAAAAACGGTTGCTAATTTTTTCCGGCCCAAGATTTCCAAATCTGGTCGACTGAAGAAAGCTTCAGAAATTCCACAGGCGAAAATGAAAGCTAAGCATCCGGCTGGCGACACATCACCTTGGAAGACGTAACTTAATTCCCGCACGACGAAAGTAGTGCGGTTTTTTCTTGCGTTTTAAGGTCAGACCTTAAGCATCTAAAAGGTCTGACCTTTGAATTCACTTTTTAAACATAAAATAAATGTATTTCTACATTTAGAATATTAGAATAAATAAAAGGTATTAACCCCAGGGCAAGCCTTGGACCCATTGGGAGTTCGCTTCGCTCACCCAATGCCGTGGCAAGCCACGGGGTATTTATCTTTTGTTCGCAACTTGACTTTGTTTCCTTATGAGCGAAGCGAATTAGGAAACAAGAAATGGCCTTGTGTTACACTCGGATGTCGTGAGTGAGTTTGAATTGCATAGGTATGCAATTCAAAAGACGGAGCGCGACGGCGCGAGTCGGGCTAGTACAAATTTTCAGCAGAAAATTATGTATTAGTACTCACTCACACACCGCTCGTTTGT
>CAIZIN010000011.1 GCA_903933085.1 uncultured bacterium | reverse complement strand
TGATTTCTCATGTTTTTTTATCATACATGAGAATTGTTCCACAAAACAAACATTATATCCTTAGAACAAAACTTATCTTTAATCAGTTACCAACCACATTTCGTGGGGTATCTGGCTATAGCGTCAGTTGTGTGTATGTTGGGTTATAAAGGGTTTACTTTTCAGTAGGGATTAGCAGGAGAGAATTATGGGTGTTGTCTGTTACGTGTTCTATGTTATATGTCCACCTTTACATATCCAACACTGCAACTTCATCCTGTTCTGGATGATAGGCTTCCACTCCTGTATTATCTTTTATTTTCTGAACAAGGAATAGCGAAGATTTTGGCTCACCCATAACTACAAAAACTTTTTTTAGAGTATCTGCACTTGTATCAACAAACTCAACTAGATGATCCGAATCTTTATGTGAAGAATAACCAGAAACAGTAAGTATATTTGCTTTAACTTCAATTTCTTCATTTCCTATTTGTACATATTTGGCACCTTCCACAATACGTCTTCCAAGTGTTCCTACAGACTGATAACCAATAAATAAAATAGAATTATTTTCTTTTGTAAGATATTTCTTTTCATGTCTTATTATTCTCCCTCCATTCGACATACCACTACCCGCAATTATTATTTTGGGATTTGGCAAATGATCTAGTTCCAAAGAAGCTTCTCCGTCTTGGACAATATGAAGCTCTGGAAAATTGAAAATATCATCCCCTTCAGCTATCTGTTTCTTTGCCTCTGCATTAAAATTCTCCGTCATTCGTTTATATATTGCAGTAACTTTTATCCCAAGCGGTGAATCTAAATAAATAGGCGTCTTCCCTATCTTCTTTTCGAGTAATAGATCATTCAATTCATGCAACAGTACCTGTGTTTTCTCTAGAGAAAAAGCAGGGATTAAAAGTACCCCACCTTTTTCAACGCTTGTATTTATTGCCTCTGCTAATTTTACCCTTCTCTCTTCAATATCTTCATGATTTCTATCACCATACACACTTTCCATCACAAGGTACGTTGTATCTTCAAGCGGTTCGGTATCCCGCAAAAGTGGAGTTGGGGTATTGCCTAAATCTCCAGTAAAAACGAGTTTCTTTCCATTTCTTCTAAATTCAATCATCACAGCCCCTAAAATATGTCCTGGATCTTTAAAATAAACCTGAACAGAATCACCGATGGGAGTAACAGTGTGATAAGGAATCATCTTCCATAAATCTAAAGTTAATTTAACATCATCTTCATTATAAAAAGGGAGAACTCCGTCTTCTTTGGCTTGTTTATCTAGAATAACAAGAGCATCCGCAAGCATAACCTCTGCGAGAGCTTTTGTTTCTGGTGTGGAATATATCACTCCCCTAAAACCATCGTGTACAAGCTTTGGCACACGCCCGATATGATCCATGTGTGCATGAGTCACAAAAAGAATATCCACATCACTAGTATCATATATAAATGGTTTTCTATTTTCTTCATTATCGAGTTTTGTTCCCTGTACGAGACCGCAGTCAACAACAATCTTTAATTTACCTGTTTCCAGTAAAAAATTTGCCCCTGTCACAGTACCTACACCACCATAAAAATGAAGTTTTACTCCAGCCATTATTTTTTTAAATTATTAACAAAATATAAACCAACGATCAATGCACCTATAGTATCATTAAGAAGGTCTTTTATACTATCTACCCTATCAATAAACGAATACGAAATTATTCCAAAACTCAATTCAAATATTTCCCAAAAAAGTCCGACTGTAAAGGCAATAAAAACAGAAAGAAATAAAATTCTTTTAGAATTGCTTAGATAATATTTTTTCCAAGGTGAAAAATAAATAACATAAAGACCAATTAATGACACAAGCGCTCCCCCAATAATATGCATAGGAATATCTATGGGAGAAGTCCAATATAAATAAAATTTTAAAGCCACAAAATGAAGTACTGCAATAATAATTGCAAAAAACATCAATTTTATAAGAACTATTTTTCTCGATATCTCCATTGAAATAATTGTATCATAATTTTTAAAATAAGTCGGGAAAAGGTCTGGTCTTTTTTAAATTCTTAAGGCCAGACCTTAAAGAGACTTATTTTAAAATTATGTTCGTATCATCAAAAAAACTTCCTTGTAGGAAGCGTTCTTGATGGGGAGTGTGAGAATATTCTCCTTGGTAAAAACCCAAGTGGGTGTCCGCATTTAAACTCATCGGATTACACCAAGGTGCATTCAACCAGAATTCAAAGATATGAGACTCCCTGAGAATGTTTAATCGGAGAATATTCTCAAACGCCCCTCAGATAATTATATACTCACCTCAAAAGAAGAGAATATTGTTTTTTATCTAAAAAATGTTGTAAGAGAGAATTTTGGTTTTTATGTGTCAGGCTATGGTTTTTTTCATTTATTAAAAAAATCTACTCAGAATTTTATTAAACTCATTATTGATCAATAAAAAAACGTCACAAGCAAACTTGTAACGTTAATGATTCTCTTAGGTGGCTATCAGAAACGCCTAGTCACACCTTTAGAGACATCTTCCTCTCCTTCTTTCACAACAACCCCCACGGACAACAGTGTCAATTGGGATGTCTTATTGGGCCTGCCTTTTGAATCAGCCTCAGTTCTTCCTGGGATAGGCCTTAACTCTTCTACGTTTGGGATCCTTCCGATCTCCCCCTCCTGTGTTAGGATTGTACTCATACAAAAATTATTTTACTCTCCTTTAATTAAAAGGCAAGTGCTTGGATTAATTTATGATAAAATAAAAAAAAGAAACCCCTGTATTCAAGAGGCCTCTTTTGTATTTTATGTATAAAAAAATAAAAATGATATATAAACCTATGACTATTCGAGTATCCCATCCAAGTTTACATCATAAATAATCTGTTCCTGTACTAATCTATAATTTATTATTTCTTCATCTTTAAACCAGTGCTTAATTTCCATTTCCGCCTCTTCTACAGTGCCAGTAGCATGAATTAAGTTTCTAATAGAGCGTCCATCGAGATCTGTCATTTGATATGAATCAATAACATAATCCCCTCTAATAGTTCCAACATCAGACGTCAGCGGTTCTGTACTTCCTGTAAGTTTTCGTACAATAGCAACCGAATGCGCACCTTGCCAAACCATTGCAATAGCTGGTCCAGATGTAAAATATGCTTTGAGTCGTTCTAATAAAATTCTTGTAACCTCCAAAGGATCTTCTGTGGGTGGAACTAGACCCTTATCTTTATAGCCTTTTATTGTTTTCTCTCCTGTTATCCGTCTCCATTCTGGATCTAAAGTGTAATGCGTTTCAATAAACTCCGGAGTCGGTACAAACATCTTCATAGCTACAAGTTTTAAACCAGCTCTTTCGTAACGTTTTATAATTTCACCAATAAGCGAACGCTGTACACCATCTGGTTTGATAACAACCAGAGTTTTTTCGTATTTAAAATGAGTTGTCATATATCGATAATAGCACCTTTTATTTGAAAAATACACCACATCAGGACCTCACTCTCAGAAACCACTCTAGGGAATAGATTAAAATACCCAAAACATTCTCTTTAAGATAAAAACTCTGATCTTAAAAACCTAAAGTAGATGTACGCATAATGCGCGGTCACCACGCATTATACGTACATAAGTTTCTTAACTAAAACTTGAGTTATTTTAGAAATCGACTAACTCACGGCAAGCTGATGGGTAATATCTTGATTTAAAGCTCGCAAAGTTTTTTTTGAGTCAGGTGTGATATTTCCTCAACTTTAATATCTAACTGCGCCAAAAAAGCACAGATATCAGTGTCATTTTCCGCCTCGCAAGAGACATATACTGATGCCCCACTTCTTGCCAAATCTAACAATATAGTTGTTTCATTTACGAACTGAAGAGCTTTACCTTCCACCAATTTAACACAAGATTCTATTCTCTCATTAAAAGGTAAACCAGTGAATAAATTTTCACTAGTTACAGAAACATTGTTCTTCGTATTATTTTTTGGTGTCTGTTTGGACATCTGATTTTAAAGATGATTTAACATCTTCAATTTTTTTTACATTAATAACTTTTTTAAAATTATCAAGTGCATCTTCACGCTCCTTCTTATACAGAGATATTCTATCATCAAACTCATCAATAATTTCTTTAATAGGATCTTTTATGCTCATTTTTTTATTATATCACACGTAATTAATTTTATGTTTGTCATTCCGGATTTAGTCCGGAATCCAGTCCAAATGTATTTGTTTACAATTTAATTCTTTTGAATTTGGTATTTGTTTCGGATTTCGTGCTTCGGATTTCGAATTTAGAAACTAACCTGGATCCAAGAGTATTTTTCTGGAGAAAAATCTTCTGGCCACACCTCACTCACCTTCGTTCATCTCGTCTATCACCTCCTCCGTCGTCCTCCGCCCTTGCGAAAGTATACTCATGCTTTCTCACCCGCATTCGCGAGGATGACACTGCTAAAGTATAGTGTCTAAAGCCTAACCGCTATACACCTTGATTGTATTTTTCCATAATCGAATCTTCCACAAAAGACCTATCCTGTCCATAAGTTAAATATGAAAGTTGTTTTAATTTATCTCCTATAGCAATATCTCCCTTCGGCGGAAATGGTTCAAAAATTGAAAATGGACGAACAGGCTTTCCTTGTGAAAGAATTTTTAGATACGCATTTAAGTTATCAACATTCATAATATCCTTAATAGTAAACACTGGCTCAAACTGTTTGACTAAGTATTCTGCGTCATCCACACTCACACGAAACACCGCCATCGAACCAACGTTACCAAAGACAGCATCACGAATTCCTTCATCAATTTGTTTTATAAATTGATTAGCAATAGTTAATGATAGTTTATATTTTCGAGCTTCAGAAAGAATCGTTGCAATCGAATCCGAAGTAATATTGTGGAACTCATCAATATAAAGATAAAAAGGAGGAAACTCTTGTCTTCCAATAATATCAGCACGCGAAAGTGCAGCCATTAATATCTTACCAACTAAAATAAGTCCAATAAGATTTGCGTTCATATCTCCTAGACGACCTTTTGAAAGGTTTACGAGCAGAATCTTCTTATTATCCATCAAATCTCGGAAATTGAAAGAGGATTTTTCCTGAGAAATAATCGGTCGCATAATTTCGTTTGAAAGAAACACATCAAACTTGTTTGTAATGTATGGAACGTAGTTTGCAATACCTTGGTCGCCTGTAGTCTTTTCTGCATTGGCCCAAAATTGTGCAATAAGTGGATTTTTACAATGAGCAAGTTTGAAATCTCGGTATTTTTTATCAGATAAAACACGAGAAATATCTACAAGAGTACAACCTGATTCTGGATGTTCCATTACAAGCATTGCTGAGTTTCTAAAATATTGTTCAAAGGCCGGCCCCATTGACTCTGGACTATTGCTAAACAATTTTTTGAAAATACTAAACAATTCATTCACCACAAAAGTCTTTTGGTCAGGGCGAGATCGATCGAATTCGAGCATGTTTAGAGCCATTGGCCTGTCTGTGTATGCGGGGTCAAAATATATTACGTCTTCATATCTCTCTGGAGGAACACAAGCAAGGACCGCCTCAACATCAGAACCGTGAGGATCAATAAAACAAATTCCTTCCCCATTTTTCATATCTTGAATAATCATGTTTCTTAGCATGACAGATTTACCGGTACCGGTCTGTCCGATCACATACATATGTCGAAGTCTATCCTCGGGAGTCATGTAAATATTCTGACGAACGTTTTGATACACATTCTCCCCCAACAAAATTCCATGATCTGGCATACCAGAAGGTGCAGGAGCTGTTCCTGCTTTAGCTTGTTTAAGAATTGGATTCGAAGTATGACTTCCTGCAGGAAAGTGCATCACAGTTGTCACCTCTTTTATACTCATCGGCAAAACTTCACCATCAATAAAAAACCTAAATGAAAAATTCTTTACCAAAACACCAAGTTTATTTCCTTCACATTTTGAAAACGAAATACTATTTCCTGTTGTATTCACAAACTGACTGAAAGTAGATTCGAGCTCACTACGAATTGATTCAGCCCTAGCCCTGTTTTCTGCAGATGCCAAGATACGAATATTCACAGAAACAATTGGTGAAGAAATTTTCTTTCTTAAATTTTCTACAGTTCCTTGATCAATGTATTTTTGTTCAGGAATTTCCCCTTCTTTCTTTTTACCTTTTATTGTATCTTTTACAAAATGTTTAAAATCTTTTTTTATTTCATCAACAAAACCATATGTAATATCAAGAGCCTCCTTCTTAGATCCACCTTTCTCTACTTCCTCTAATGCTTTTTTGAATTTTGAAAGATAGTAATCACCGTAAGGATTTAAAACAATCTGAATCGCCGCTCCCTCCCCTACTTTATTCATTTTAGAAAATGAATTCAAAAGAGCATTTAAAGGATCATGATCATACTCCTCATAAGTTTTTATTGGAAGAGCATCACTTTTTTCATATGAAGCATATGAACCACTCGTAATACCAGCTTCATTAAATATATTATAGTCGTCATGCTTTGGTAGAACTTTTGCTTTTGGAAAAAAAGAAAGTACTTGTTTTTCAAAAAGATCTGCATGCTCTGCGGGTAAAGACATATAAAATACTGACTCTTGGTCGCTATGTGATTTGGCTAGTTCTATAGTGATATAGTCATGAAAACTTTTTATTCCTCCGGCATTTAATAAACCTGCGTAAAGTTGCTCCATCCCTGAAACAAACTCTTTTAAAGGCTTTTGCTTTTCATCTATTTCAGCATCTGGAAAAGATATTTCATAGAGTAATCTTTTTAAAGCTTTATAGAGTGGAGTCTTTTCTTTAAGCCCTTCAACTGGGTAGCCTTTAGATATAAATTCAATAAGAAATCGATGGAAGTCATCTTCAATGTGAGGGTTTTTCAAAGCTTCCACAACCCGCAAAGTATTTAATATACCTTTCTCTTGAAGCATTCCCAAAAGTTCTTCAATTTTTTTATCATGCTCCTCCGGAGAAAGATCGAGCACTATTCCTTCCACATCGGAATGAGTAAGCATGAAATCTCTATGTAAAGCCTCTTCGGGAGAAGTTTTTTTATAAGCATCAATCTCTTCCCGAATTATTTCTTCACGATTTATTTCCTCACCTTTTTCTTCAAAATTTTTTTCTAGCGAGGCAACTCTATTACGTAAAAAAGCAAGCTCATCTTGTGAGTTTGTAAAATTTTTTTCTTCTGAAAAATTAGGGTTCATATTTATTCTTATTATACAACAAAACTATTAAAAAACTAAAATATTAAATTTTTCAAAAAAAATTTAAGATTGTTACGAAACTATTTAGCTCAATATACTAAACCTATATACACATTGTTGGCGCTATAGCGGGTTACCCCAATTAACTTGGTTGGTATTTATTGCATCTAATGTTTTGTCGAAATTTTAATAATGCAATTATCCATTTCTCAAAACTATTCATAGTTGGAAATCCCCGCATTCGT
>CAIZIN010000010.1 GCA_903933085.1 uncultured bacterium | reverse complement strand
TATTACATTTATGTATATTTTACAACACTATTTTGTAATTTAATGTTATGCTTTAGTCAGATAAAAAAGAGAAGATATTTATGAAAAGTCCCAATATCATCAAAAACAAAGGTGATTGCCTCAAAGGTACACCGTCACCAATGGTCGGCAAAGTCCGCAAGTTCTACAAAAAACACGGTAATCACCAGCTCCGTCTCAAAGCAAAGGCAATCCTCAGCTTTGAAGATCCTGATGCTCTCGTAATCGAAGGTGTCAATCCCGGCCACTGGAATTAATAGGGAGAAAGATACTTCCTGAAACTGAAACAAACTGATGGATAGATGTTCTATCCATCTCCGTCGCAAGATGTGTATCTTGCCTGATGAGTCTAAAAAGACGAAACGGAAACTTGATCTTTGAAGAAGCAAATTGAATAACAAACCAATGAATGCTAATAACTATCCATATTCCAATTATCATGGACGTGCAAATCCGCCAAAGCACTCATCGTATATAAGTAATGGAAGTATAGGGGTGAGTCTTGTATTTTTTTCCCTACTTTTTTTGGGTGGCATCTGTATGTTGATTAATTGGCTGTTGTCTATTTTCTAAAAAAATGGCTCGGGAAGTGCCAGAAACTTCCCACTGTCTCGAAGTGTGCACTTCGACTGATGAGCTTAAAAAAGCGAAACGGAAGTTCTTTACAAATAAAAAAATGAAAAACATTAATAGTGTCGCAATAGTTGATGATGACCCCTTAAACTTGGAAGCTGCAGTTATTGCCTTCAGTGAGATTTTTCCGGGGATTAATATTTCTACTTTCAATTCCTCTTCTGAATTTTTTGAAGCAGTTGGTGAAAGCTGTCCTAATTTTGACATTATTTTCACTGATATGAATATGGAAGAGAAAAAGTCTGGCTTCAAGGTAGCCCGGCTTGGATGGTCGTGGTTTATTCCTACTGTAATTGTTAGTGGTGGAATTAGTCACGGAATGGACTATGTGAGTGTTGGATACTTTCATATTCAATTAGGTGGGTCAAAGAATATGCCAAATATTTGGAAGGCGATAATAAAGTCTGTTCTAAATGGAGCTAACAATAATCCCGTCACGATTTCTTTAAATACTTCCAACAAGTTCATTGCTGATCAAGACTTGGGTGAAGTAGGTGCTATCGCATCGTCACTCTGGGTTTACTAGTTTTACATCGGTTTGGAAGTTTAACCCAAAACTTCCACTGTCGATAAGTTTGTACTTATCCTGATGAGTCTAAAAGGACGAAACAGAAAATAGTTCCTTGAAACCCGTCGATTACATCAACTGTAAATCGATACAAGAAAAAGAAAGAAAAAGACAATGACAAAAATTGAAATGACAAAGTCTCTACTTATACCACATGCAACAGCAGCACGCCCGAAGATGACTCCGACGGTAGATTGTATTTATGAAAATGAAGAAACAGGAACAGTTGTGCTTCGCGTATATACGAGCAACATGACGTTGCCGTGGCAAGTGAATGAATATATCAGTTGGACATATTATCTTGTAGGCAATGGAGATGGATATAAGTCTGCTGGTTTTCACGTTTCTTCGGAATCCCGCATCTCATTTAATGGGGTAAAAGAGGATGCTGAGAAAGTTGTTCTTAAGCGTGATGGGGTTGAAACCGCCCACTTTGAGATAGAAATTGAGGTCGGTGACATCGTCATTCGCAAAAGAAATTTTGAGTTGTACAAGGCGCCTACTAAGACTTAATAGTCTTGAGTCTAATTTTTTTGATTCATTAATACCATACTTATGAAGTATGGTATTTTTCTATCCCCAGGAAACCCCGCCCGGTTTACAGACTGGATTTAAACACTAGAGGGCGGGGATGAATGGGGTATCCTTTTGCGTAGCACGATGAAAAGGAAACCTTGGGCGGAGCGAAGCGCAGTTCGGGGAGGAAGTCATTTATCTATTCAATTAGAACACTAGAACAATTTCAACACTTATAACAAAGCCGATTTTGGTGTATTATGGGCTATATGGATAAAATAAAGCTTGGTCGTGTATTAGGTGTTGATTTTGGCACAAAGAGAATAGGTTTGGCTATTTGTGATGAAAACAGAGAAATGGCTTTCCCTCTACAGGTAGTGAAAAATGATAAAAATTCGATTTCTATCATTTCCAAAATAATAAAAGATAAAGGAGTGTCGTTTGTGGTGATTGGGGAGTCCAAAGACTTCAAAATGAAAGATAATCCAATTATGGACATGATTCGAGTTTTTGAAAATCTATTAGCTTCTGAATCTGGAGTCGAAATTGATTATGAACCAGAATTTTTAACTTCACATCAAGCTCATCATATACAAGGAAAAACAAATATGCTTGATGCTTCAGCAGCGACGATTATCTTGCAGAGCTATTTGGACAGAATTAAAAGTCAAAATTAATAACTTAAAAGTCAGAAGTTAAAGTCAAAATTTAAAAGTTAAATACTTTTTACTTAAAATTTTGAGTTTTGAATTTTACCTTTTGACTTAATAAAAAATATGATCACATACGAAGATTTTAAAAAAGTTGAAATGAAAGTTGGGGAGATAAAAGAAGTTGAAGTTGTTGAGGGTTCAGATAAGCTTTTGAAATTAAAAGTTGATTTTGGGCTAAAACAAACTTCTGGTGAAGTTTGTTCGCCCGAACAGATTTTGAGTACAGAATCTGTTTTAGGGGAAGAAAGAGATGTTAGACAGATTCTTTCGGGGATTAGGAAATTTTTTGAAGATATTAATGTTCTTGTTGGTCAAAAGGTGCCGTTTGTAATAAATTTAGAGCCTCGAAAAATGATGGGGCTAGAAAGTCAAGGTATGATTTTGGCTGTGAATGATGACGAAGGTAATTTTTCTTTACTTGAAGTTGATAGAAAAATAAAAAACGGATCGAGTGTTTCGTAAATGATACGGAATTAGGAATTATGAATTAGGAATAGAATACTTTAGAAAGACTTTTCCGAAGGAAAAGTCTTTCTGTTTTTGATTTATATATTTAAATTTAGAATTTGTTTCGAATTTCGGATTTCGAATTTCGGATTT
>CAIZIN010000009.1 GCA_903933085.1 uncultured bacterium | reverse complement strand
TGTAAGGAATGGACGTGATCTAAATCACGTTCACAAAGCTTTTGAGATAGAATTGAGTTTAGCAAAACGAAAATTATATCCAAAAGGTTTGGTTGTGAATAAGAACAACCAAAAGCCGGAGCGCGACGGCGCGAGGCAAGGCTATGAAATTTTTTAGTAAAAAAATATTTATAGCTACTGTTCCTGTAAGGAATGAACGTGATTAAATAAGAAATAGAAAATACAAAAAACCGCTTAAATAGCGGTTTTTTTGTATTTTCATTTATTTGTAATCGACTTCCTTAAAATTTAATGTTAGGATTTAGTAGGTTAAAATAAAACATAAAAAGGAGATACAAATGTTTGTGTTCTTTAGAATTTTGTTAGTTTTGTTTGTGCTTGCCTCAGATGCATTCGCATTGAGGGCAAGGTTCACGTGGGACAGAAATCCTGACGTTCCAGAATGTGTGGGGTATAAAGTTTGCATAGGAACAACTAGTAGAGTTTATACTAAAACCGTCTATGTAAAAAATACTGCTTCAGGGGTTAAGACCGTAGCCTTGATAGTTAATGGTTTTCAGCCAGAAACGACTTATTATGCCGCCGTTAAAGCAGTTGGTGTAGGAGAAGAATCTGATTTATCTGAAGAAATAGTTTTTACAACTATCTCAGTTAATTTAAGTCGTCAATTAGCTGGTCCTTCATCGGGAAACCCCTATGGATCTTTTTCTTCATCATGGGCTGTGGCTGAAAATGGAAACTACAGGGTCGAAAAATCCAATGATCTTTCGAATTGGGAGGTTTTAGAGACTGTTAATGTTTCAAATGGGATACTCTCTTATGTCTATATGATCAAATCAGGAGAAACTCAGGTTTTTCTGCGAATTGGAAAGGTTCCATAAACGAGGGGGTTTGCTACTTGCAAATCCCCTCATTTTCATTATAGTATAAATTATGGCTGGTTTAATAAACCATACAAAGACTATTGGATTTACTAAGGCGACAATGAAAGTTGTCCTTTTGATAGTGTTAACTTATCTACCGAGCACTTCTTTTGCAAGTGTGCTTATTGCGAGTAGTGACACCATTGATTGTGATTACACCATTCCGTGTGCTTGGGACGTACTTTCTAGTATAACAGGGGGTACTGCTCCTTTTGTCGTAGCGACCACGTCTAATCCCATCAATGGTGGTTCTTTAGATCTTTATGATAATAATTTTACATATTACGCAGAAAATAATCTTTCTGGTACTGATACATTTACATATGAAGTAACTGATAGTCTTGGGGCAACATCGTCTGCGACTTTCACTATTAATATTTTTGATGATCGTGTTGATGTGGATCCACCTTCAGTTCCTGGTAGTCTCTTATCTGAATTAACTGGAGGTACATATGTGAGACTGAATTGGGTGGCTTCATCAGATAATATTGGAGTAGTTGGATATAAAATATATAAAAAAAATTCAGGAAATTATGTTGAAGTTGCTGATATAGACGCTTTAACATATCTAGATTCTGGTCTTTCTCCAAATACAAGCTATTTTTATAAAGTCTCTGCTTATGATGAGGCAGGTAACGAAGCGACTTCGACCGAGTTGAGTGTTACCACGGTAAATAATGATGATTATAATTTATTATTAGACACTGGTTTACCCACGAGTGCTGTTTCAGGTAATATGTTAAACCAGATGTCATTTGCTCATAAATTCGTCACTACAAAAACTGAAAAGATCACTAAATTATCTGCATATATTACTAACCCAACTTCAGCACAAAATCTTTTGACTTTTGTGGTTTATTCTAATACCAATGGTCCAGATGGTGATATTCCTGATCAAGAATTGGCTACAACGACTTTAATTTTTACACCGGGTCAAGCTAGTGAAGCTCGTTGGCGTGAGACTTCAAATTTAAATATTATTTTACCTGCGGGAATATATTGGTTTGCTATTGAAGAGAGGGGTGGAGATAATTCTGATGGCTGGTTGCCTACATTGAAATTTGACTCAAATGCTGAAGCTTTAAGAAGTATTAGTGGTACCTATGATCAATCTAGTACTTCTACTTTACAACATGGATTTAGGATATATTCTGATTCAGAGCCTATAATTTCGAATATTTCTTCAGTTAATGATGTGTCAACAAATGGTGTTCTCATTACATGGACAACAAACGAACTCTCAACCTCAACTATTGATTATGGATTAACAACAGGATACGGAAGTTCTTCTTCTTCGGTTATAGCAACGACCTCTCATTCAATGTTACTTATAGGACTTACGGCTTCCACAACATATAACTTTAAAATTTCATCTTGGGATTTGTTAGGAAGTTTTGCTACTTCAACTAATTACATTTTTACTACACCTTCAACTACCATAAACTCTGTAACTTCCTCGGCTACAGAAATAACAGCCAATATATCATGGGTAATGTGGACATTAGACGGTCTCGCAACATCAACTATTAGTTATGGGTTAACAACGGAGTACGGAAGCACTTCCTCTATTATTTCAACAACATCACGTTCTGTATTAATCACCGGCCTTGCAACTTCCACTCCCTATCATTTTAAAATTTCCTCTTGGGATTCATTAGGAAACCTTTCTACATCTACAGATTATATATTTACAACACTCACACCTCCTGATGTTATTTCTCCAAATATTATTTCTATTGCAACTTCAACCACTGAAACAACAGCGACAATTACATGGGCTACAGATGAGCCTGTTACTTCTATTTTAGATTATGGAACAGATTTGTATTACGGAAATGAGATATCATCCGACTCTTTAGGTTCTTCATACTCGTTTTCTTTGACCGGATTAAATCCTTCGACTTCCTATCATTTTCAAATTACTTTTTTTGATTCTTCGGATAATGATACCTATTCTACTGATTACACATTTACAACCAAAGCTGCTCCTGTTGTTGTGACGCCTGCTGGAGGTGGTAGTCGAGGTGGTGGTGGAGGCGGGGGTGGGGGCGGAAGTGGTGGTGGAGGATCAAGTCTAACTCTAAATCTAAACGGCATGTCGACTTCAACCATGGTAATTGAATTAAGAAAACAATTACTTATACTTTTACAACAACTTCTTATAGCACTCATAGAAGAACTTAAGATGGCTCGATCAGCATAATTAAGAGAAATCAAAAACCGCCCTTTGGGCGGTTTTTGCTTGAATGGAGATTATTGTATTTAACTTAAAAAGTTTTGAGTTTAAATTCTGAGTTTTGATTTTTGACCTTTGACTTATTTTACAATATTATATTCAACGAATGTTGTTCCACTCTCTGTTGTGTTACTTTCAATAAGCTCTAGATTCACATCTAAATCCTCGTTAAAAATTCCCATACCTTTACCGAAAAGTTTTGGTTCAGTTGTTAAATAGATAGTTTCAACTAATCCTGATTTCATAAACATTGTGTATATTGTTGTGCCCCCACAAATAGCCACTTCAGTAAAGCCTCGATCTTCAAGTTTTTTGATTAAATCTGCCGGAGTATCTTTTGTATATTCCACAACTCCAGAAATGTTATTTTTTGAAGCCTCCTCATCTGGAGAATAAACAATATGCAAACGGCCTGGAAGGGGAGAAGGAAAAGTGTTGAAAGTATTTAATCCCATTATCATTACACCTGCTCGTTTTGTTATTTCAACAAAACGTTTCTTGTCTTCTTTGCTCGTCCAAGTGGCTTCGTGCCCGCTGTTTTTAGCAATGAATCCGTCTGCTGTCTGGGCTACTATAATGAATGTTTTTATCATCGCTAAATTATAACACATTCAGATGTTAGAAGACCTTTGATTATTAACAGGCTCTGTAATATACTTTGATTTATGAAAGCTAACTTAAATAAGAAAGGGACTGCCTTCGTTCCAAAGTTTATTCAGGATTATAAGGTTCTTAAAAAGGTCGTGCAGGAGCTAAAAGAACAAGGTAAACGGATAGTTCTTACACAGGGTGTCTATGACCTTATTCATGAAGGTCACGCTCTATATTTGGCCAAAGCTCGTTCTTACGGAGACGTATTGATTGTTGGTGTTGATTCAGACTTACTGACAAAAAAACGAAAAGGTCCAAGTCGACCTATTGTGCCAGAAAAAGAGCGTTTAAATATGCTTCTACATTTGCGTCATGTTGATATTGTGACCTTGCGCGAGATTAAACATGGACTCGGGGGTCTTATTCAGCTTATAAATCCGGATGTTTTAATTGTCTCTAGTTCGACAAAGGATTTTCCAAAAAAAGATGTGGCTATGTATAAAAAACATGCAAAAGAAATAATAATGTTGCCTCCTCAGGCCACTACTTCATCAACAGCCCGCATCCGAACACTCACAATTGAGGGGGCTGAAAATTTGGCCAGAGAGATTAATAAGCTCACTCAAGATTTTCTTGAAAAAATTAAAAATAGTTAATCTCTAAAATAATGAAAAAAAATACCGTTATATGTTTTGTTCCAGCTATACATTCTGGCTATATAAACTTTTTTAAAAAGTATCCAGGAACTCTTTATGTTTTAGGTAAGGATTTCATTGTTGATTTTCCGCATATAGAGCGAGATATCCGCACTCCTGATATTGAGGATTTAAAGAAAATTATATCAGCACTCGGTATTTTTGAAGATGTTGTTGAATTAACAAGGAAGTCAATCAAACAACTTCCGTTGGATATAAATATTGTTATGCCTGAAGATAGTGCAACGAGAGGTGTTGCAGAGAAATATCTAAATAATAGAGAAATCAAATTTGATACTGTTTTTCTACGTTGGAATAGACAAATTTCAACAGTTGAGCACCAGATTCAGCCGGACAGAATTATTTCAGAAGAAGAAAGAGATAGGGTCTTTATCAAGATGGCGGAAGGTGAAGCGAAAAAGAGCTCTGATTGGTGGAGACAAATCGGATCTGTTGCGGTGAGAGAAGATAAACCTTTTCTGTTTAGTTTTAACGAAAACCTTACTTCTAGCTTTACCTTAGATTCACAAGGTGATCCTCGAAGTGATTTTGATGCGGGGATTAGAATTGATCTAGTTACAACAATTCACAGTGAGGCGAATCTGATTGCGACAGCTGCGAAGCAAGGGGTGTCGCTAGATGGAACATCTCTTTATGTTACAACCTTTCCATGTCCAGGATGTGCTCGACTTATTGTAAAAGCTGGGATTAAAAAAGTGTATTATTCTCAAGGTTATTCTTTGTTGGATGCTGAGCAAATCCTTAAAGCTTTTGATGTAAAAATCGTGCTTGTGAAATAGGTCATAAAATAGTCAGCTGTTGACAAAGTACATTATTCAGTTTAGTATCATGCTAGACTGGATTTTCCATATAAGTAAGAAATCAACAAATCAAGGAGGTAAAAAGTGAATACAAATACTCGTCGTGAAAAAAACTTCTCTCCGTTTTCGGGGGAAATGGAAGAACTCGAATGTCAAACAGTCGATTTCGTAACAGATATGAGGATCCCTGTTCTCATTATCTATGTGACCTGCAATTACTCATTCGAGATTTTTGGAGGTCGCATTATCGAGAGGGGGCCTTCTGTGCTTCTGTTGCGGCGCGGGTTCAATGTTTCTGCAATGCCTGGGCTTTGGAGTGTGGTTGCGGGAGTTGACGACATTGTTGACACTCGGTTTAATGCTATCGAGAGGCAGGAAATTCGAGTCGTCAATGAAATCTCGGAAGAAGCAGGTATTCCTTACGAAGGGATTCGAAAGCTTATTCTTATGGCGTACCGCGATCAGCCAAATGCATCAAATCAGGGGCAAATCTTTCGACAAAGCCTTTATTGGGTTGAGGTTGATCCTGTGAAGAGGGTATTTCTCGATTACGAACACACGGGCGCAATTTTTGTACCAATACGTGTTATTGGGGAATATCTGGAGACTGGTGCGACAGAAGACAAAGAACTCTCTGTCGTCCTCAAGGATGGCGTTACACCAGATTTTATCGACGGAATGCGAATTCTTGTGGAGAAATTTCGAGAGCGCTATCCTAGCAAATAAGTTCTAACATTCAAGGCGAACATTGTTAATGTTCGCCTTTTTTCTTATCCAATTCTTGTGAGTATACCTTTTGTTTTATCGTATTCCTTATTGTCTGGGTCTGATTGAAATAGATGTGCATGAAGGTGGGTAACTGAAGCTCCTGTGTATTTTGTTTCACCAAAGCGCATTATAAGTGTTCCTCCAGAAATATTTCTCTTTTTTTGTTCGTCATTGATGATTGTTCCTAATTCATTCCATGCCTCAGTAGAAAGTTCTGATATGTTAGACATGTGAGTTTTGTGTATTAAAAGCACATGCTCTTTTTTTGGTTTATATGGGTATGCATTATCTGTCACAATCCAATATTCTTTTTCTTCAATTGGATTTGGGTGGATTGAATGAAGGTGTTCTGGACAAAATGGGCAAATCTTATCGTGTTCAATTTTCTTGATCACATCTGTATATACACCAGGGCGTGCGTTATCAATGTTTACATGTTCGTCTGTTTTCATGTTTTATACTGGGGTAGGAATAATTATTTTTTCGTGTGGCTCGTAATCTTCTAGGACAAAGTCTTCCTTTCGGAAATCAAATATTGAATTGATTTCTCTTTGTGGGCGAAGATAAAGGCTTGGAAGTTTTCGTGGTTCTCTGCTTAAGAGTTCTTTTACACTGTCGATCTGAATGTCATAAATTTGAGGATTGGGCAAATAATGCGTGTATTGAGTAAATTTAAGTTTTGTCATATAAGCAACCATCATTCCAAACGCTACCCATTCTGCTAAGTTTAATACTAAACCTACAGGGGCATCAGCAGAACGTTGGTAGTGTATCATGTGCATTTCATCTCCGAAAACATTGAATTGTAAAACATTTCCATGGCATGGAGCGACAACGACTTTTCTGGGTGATCCTTGGTCTTTGTCTCCGAGAGCAAAAGGTGGATACCAAGTTGTGATAAGGTGAGTTCGCAAGAAAGGCATTTTTTGCATTTGTTTAATCAATGCCTCAACTTGATTAAATGTTTTTCCGTCAGGCATTGGCATTGCTGAAAGTGCTGCTCCATATGAGCCTCCACCAAGATCATGCTCGGGAAGTCCCCAAACTTCGCATTTTTCTTTAGTTACCCATCTTTCCCAAAAGATTTTTGGGCAACCAAATTTTTCTAGATCTTCTAATGTTCGAGCTCCATTAATAAACGCAACAACTTCGCCAATTGCACCCTTGTATGATTTTCCTAAATCTCTAATTGGGAGAATTGGGACACCGTTTGAAAGGTCGTAAGTAAGCATTTTTCCAGAAAGCTCAAGGCAGTATTGGTTACCTGAACTTTTGTTCTCTGCTAATTTTGAATGGATAGTAACCTTACTTTTTCCATTCTCTAGAATGTCTTTTAGTAAATCTTGATACTGTGTATCAAAAGTTCTCTCTGAAACGGGTTTGTAATTTATTAGATTTTCCATACTGCTAAGTTTACTACGAAATGATGGAACTATCACATATTGACATAAGGTAATCGTGATTATGTTATATTTCATTTTTTATATATAGATAATTCAAATTTATTTATTATCGATATTTGGATAAAGTTGATATACTTAAAATATGCAAAAATTAATAATTGGTCTAGTGGGGGAAATGGCTAGTGGTAAAGATGAAGCAAAAAAATATTTAAATGAAAAATATGGCGCAAAGAGCTGTAAATTTTCGACACCTATTCGTGATGTGTTAAATCGACTTAATATAGAAGTAAGTAGAGATAATATGGTGAGTCTATCTATTTCCTTACGAGAAAAATTCGGGCAAGACTTATTTGCGAAAGTGATAGCATCTGATGCTAGGGCGCTTGATTCGGATATTGTGGTAGTTGATGGGGTTCGTCGACTTGAAGACATTGATCATCTCTCAGTTCTTCCACATTTTAAACTTGTTCGAATTGAAGCTGATTCAAAATTGAGATATGAAAGAATGAAATTAAGAAATGAAAATATCGGAGATGCTGAAAAAACCTATGGGGAATTTATGGAGGATCACGAAAGCGAAACAGAAGCAACGATTCCTGAAGTAATGGAAAAAGCTGAATATTGTCTAAATAATGATGGTAATCTAAACGAATTCCATAAACAAATTGATGTTCTGATTTTAAAAATTAAGTAGAGTTTGTGTTTTCTTGAAGGAGCGGTAAAATAGAACCCATGAAAGACACCCAAATTGCAAAGCTTATTAAAGCTGAAAAAGAAAGGCAGAAAAAAGTTATTAATCTTATTGCATCAGAAAACATCGTTTCAAAAGATGTTCTTGAAGCTCTTGGTTCAGAACTTACGAATAAGTATGCAGAAGGATATCCGGGTAAGCGTTATTATGGTGGAAATGAGGTTGTGGATAAAATTGAAATTCTTGCTCAAGAAAGAGCATTGAAACTTTTTGAACTTTCAAATAATAAATGGGCAGTCAACGTTCAACCACTTTCAGGCTCTCCTGCAAACTTGGCTGTTTATACTGCGCTTGTACCAAAAGAAGGGAAGATAATGGGAATGTCACTTTCACATGGAGGACATCTTACTCATGGGCATAAAGTTTCTGCGACTGGAAAATTTTGGGAACAAATTCCATATGGTGTTGATGAAAAAACAGAGGTTATAAATTATGATGAATTAAAAAAGCTCGCTAAAAAAGAAAAGCCAAATATTATTGTTTGTGGTTTTACTGCGTATCCAAGAGTTGTTGATTTTAAAAAGTTTAGAGATATTGCAGATTCTTGTGGAGCGATCCTTATGTGTGATATGTCACATTTTGCAGGCTTGGTCGCTGGTAAACAATATCCAAGCCCTTTTGAATATACTGATGTGGTAACAACAACAGTTCATAAAACTTTGCGAGGTCCACGAAGTGCTTTAATTTTTTCTAGGAGAGATAAAATTGTAAAAGATAAAAAAGGCAAAGAACAAACATTTGGTGACCTTATTGATAAGGCTGTTTTCCCTGGACTTCAAGGAGGTCCACATATGAATCAGGTGGCAGCAGTGGCAGTGGCTTTAAAAGAGGCGGGAACGCCAGAATTTAAAAAGTATGCAATTCAGGTAAAAAAGAATGCTAAAGCTCTAGCTGATGAACTTATGAGGCTTGGTTGGCATGTGGTATCTCACGGCACAGAGAGCCATTTGGTGCTTGTGGATGTCTGGATGGGAGGAAAGGGTATTTCTGGCACAGAAGCTAGTGATAGGCTTGAGAAAGCTGGAATTATAGTAAATAAGAATACTATCCCAGGAGAAACAAGAAGTGCCTTTGATCCATCAGGAATCCGCCTAGGATCTGCAGCTGAAACAACAAGAGGTAAGAAGGAAAAGGATTTTATTGGTATTGCACGAAAGATAGATAAAATCTTGAAGACTAAGTAATCTATTAACCCTTCAAAAACATCTCTAATTGAGATGTTTTTTCTTTGTGTGTATTTTTGATTTAACGAAATAACTGTACCGGCCGGTACAGTTATTTCGTTAAGTTTGGATGCAGTTTGAAATATGGTAAAATTACGAATATGAAAATAAAAATTAAAAAATTAAATGATGATGCAAAGTTACCGACATATGCTCATCCTGGAGATGTGGGGATGGATATGTATTCACTCGAAGATTATGAATTAAAAGTGGGGGAGAGAAGGATTTTTCCTGTTGGTTTTGCTTTGGAGTTTGAAACTGGTTTTGCAGCCATTGTGAAGGATAAAAGTAGTCTGCCGATGAAATACGGAATACATACAATGGGGGGAGTTTTTGATGCTGGGTATAGAGGTGAGTATAATGTGAACCTAATTAATCTTAGTTCTGAATCATATAAAATATCTAAAGGTGATAAAATTGCACAACTAGTAATTTACCCTGTGGTGATAGCAGACTTAGAAGAGGTGAATGAGCTGTCAGATTCTTCGAGAGGTGGAGGAAATTTTGGCTCGACAGGGAAATGATACTAATTTAAAATTAAAAATGCAAAATGAAAAAATAATACATACACTCAAATGCGCGACCGCGCATTTGAGTGTATGTATTATTTAGAACAACTAGAACATTACAACAATTAGAATATTTTACCCTTTGCTAAAATCACATTTTTCGTCTAAACTAAGAATCACTGTGATACAAGATATAATCAAAAAACTTATTGATGATGCGTGCGAGGCTTTGGGATTGCCGAAGACTTCGTTTGTTATTGAACACCCAGACAATGTTGATTTTGGGGATTTTTCGACGAATGTTGCTCTTGTGCTTTCAAAGCAAGTTGGCAAGACTCCACGTGAGTTGGCGGGTACTATTTTAGAAGAAGTGAAAAAAAACTTACCAAGCTCGATTTCGAAAGTTGAGACTGCTGGTCCTGGTTTTATAAACTTTTATTTATCAAAAGAATTTTTTGCTTTGGAATTGAAAACAATTCTAGAGAAAGGTGAAGCTTATGGAACAAATGACAACTTGGCTGGAAAAGAAATAATTTTAGAATATACAAATACAAATGTTTTGAAGCCTTTTCATATTGGACATTTGATGGGGAATATTTTAGGGGAGTCTATCTCGAGAGTTTTCGAATATAGTGGTGCTAAAGTGACTCGTATTACATATCAAGGAGATATGGGTCTTCATATCGGGAAGACTATTTGGGGGCTTATGCAGAAGAAGGATGCTTTTCCAAAAGAAAGTGATTCTGTGTCAAATAAAGTAAAGTTTGTTGGGGAAGCATACGCATATGGATCTGATCAATATGAAGATAATTCTGAATCAGCCGAAGAGATTAAAATTATAAATAAAAAAGCTTATGAAAAATCTGATCCAGATGTAAATCATTATTATGATTTGGCACGTTCTTGGTCACTTGAACATTTTGAAGAAATTTACAAATTACTTGGCACAAAATTTGACCATTATTATTTTGAAAGTGAAGTCGCAGAAGATGCTTTAAAGATTGTGAATGAATATGTTGAAAAGGGCGTCTTTGAGAAAAGTGATGGGGCTATAGTTTTCAAGGGTGAAAAATATGGTCTTCATACACGTGTTTTTGTAAGTTCCCAAGGTTTACCAATGTATGAGGCAAAAGACGTAGCTCACGCTATTAGAAAATACAAAGAATATCCTGTTGATAAATCAATAATTATTACCGCAAACGAGCAGGATGATTATTTCAAAGTAATGCTTAAAGCTCTTTCTGAAATTGATTCTACTGTTGCTGGTAAAACTGAACATCTATCCCATGGAATGCTTCGTGTGCCTGAGGGTAAGATGTCTTCTCGAAAAGGGAATGTGATTACTGGCGAATCGCTTATTTTAGAAACAGAAGAGTCTGTTCGGGAAATTGTGAAGGATAGAGAATTACCACAGGAGATAAAAAATCAAATAGCAGAATTTGTAGCTGTTTCAGCCATTAAATATTCTGTCTTACGTCAAGCTCCCGGAGGAAATATTATTTTTGATAAATCAAAAGCTATTTCTTTTGAAGGGGATTCAGGTCCATATTTGCAATACACGGCAGTGCGTGCAAATTCTGTTTTGGAAAAAGCTGACTATAAAAATAAAGCTATGTCATTTGAAACAATGCAAAAAGAAATCTATAAAATCGAACATCTACTTTATCGTTTCCCAGAGATTGTTTTGAGGGCATCAGATGAGAAATCCCCTCATTATATCGTTTCATACCTTATGGAATTAGCCTCTGCTTTCAATGGATTTTATGCAAACAATAAAATCATAGAAGCTGGAGAAGAGACTCAATATAGATTGGGAATTACACAAGCTGTACATAATATCCTCTGGAATGGCCTTTATTTGCTCGGAATCAGAGTTCCAGAAAGAATGTGATGTAAAACAACGAACGAAGTGACTATGTTTTTCATTATCCCGCCCATCTTTAAGAATTTATGGGCGGGATACTATATATTTAGCCTGGATTCCCGCATTCGCGAGAATGACAAAAATACAATCAGATATGCAATTAGTCCAAAAAACCCTTTATTTAAAGGGTTTTTTGGTACCTAAATAAGGCCATATTATATAGGGCTTTAAATGCTTGACCAAACGACAGTTCTGAGTATAATACTTTCTACCTACTAAGGAGTAGGGATAAGTAATTTGAAAATTGAATTGTTTAGTACGATTTTTAAAAATCGTCTATTCTTTTAGGAAAAATAATTGGAGCGAAATCAAATTCTCTAACAAGGTGCAACATAAAATACTTTACTGTCTTTTATTTTGTTCCGTTCCGGATAGTTACATTAATTTGTATTTATTTTTATTGAGAGTTTGATCCTAGCTCAGGATGAACGCTGGCGGCGTGGATAAGGCATGCAAGTCGAACGGACTTATGCTTCACACAGAGTGCATTTAGTTGAAAGTTGAAAGTTGAAAGTTATAAAGTGAATTCTTGAATTCAACTTTAAAAACTTTACAAACTTGATAACTTTATGAACTGGTGATTTCTGTGTGAAGTATAAGTTAGTGGCGAACGAGGTAGGAACACGTAGGTACGTACCCCAAAGTCAGGAATAACTAGCCGAAAGGTTAGCTAATACTTGATGGTCTCTTCGGAGTAAAGTTTTAACGCTTTGGGAACGGCCTGCGGGCTATCAGCTTGTTGGTGAGGTAACGGCTCACCAAGGCAATGACGGCTAGGGGACCTGAGAGGGTGACCCCCACCGATGGTACTGAGACACGGACCATACACCTACGGGTGGCCGCAGTCGAGAATCTTCCACAATGGACGAAAGTCTGATGGAGCGACGCCGCGTGATGGATGAAGTCCCTCGGGATGTAAACATCTTTTATGGATGAAGAAATTATTGACATTAGTCCATGAATAAGAGGTTGCTAAACTCGTGCCAGCAGCAGCGGTAATACGAGTGCCTCAAGCGTTATCCGGAATTATTGGGTGTAAAGGGTGTGTAGGCGGCGTTATTAGTCTCTTGTTAAATATGGCAGCTTAACTGTCAAAATGCAGGGGAAACGGTAATGCTCGAGGGTATGAGGGGTGAACAGAACTCTATGTGTAGGGGTGAAATCCGTTGATATATAGGGGAATACCAAAAGCGAAGGCAGTTCACTGGCATATTTCTGACGCTGAAACACGAAAGCGTGGGTAGCGAATGGGATTAGATACCCCAGTAGTCCACGCCCTAAACGATGATCACTAGCTTTTCGGAGTATCGACCCTCTGAGAGGCGTAGCTAACGCGTTAAGTGATCCACCTGGGTAGTACGGCCGCAAGGCTAAAACTCAAAGGAATAGACGGGGACTCGCACAAGCAGAGGATTATGTGGTTTAATTCGATGGTAACCGAAGAACCTCACCAAGATTTGAAACCTAGTTGAATGTTGCAGAAACGTAACAGTCCGCAAGGACAATTAGGCAGGTGATGCATGGCCGTCGTCAGCTCGTGGTTTGAACTGTTCCCTTCAGTGGGGTAACGAGCGCAACCCTCGTTGGTTGTTATACGTGTCAACCGAGACTGCCCCCGCCAGAGTACGTGAACTCTAGTGAGTAGTGGGTAGTGAGTAGTTTGTAGTAATTTGAAATGCAATTTATTGTGTCTCTTTTTTCTATCAACTACTCACTACATACTACCGACTAGTTTTAGTTCGTGTTCTGCGGCGGGGGAGGAAGGTGAGGATGACGCCAGGTCAGCATGTCCCTTTGATATCTTGGGCTACACACATAATACAATCGCCCATACAACACGACGCAATACCGTAAG
>CAIZIN010000008.1 GCA_903933085.1 uncultured bacterium | reverse complement strand
GCCCCGCGGTACTCCGCGGTAGGGTACCAAGGCCCGGCCTTCGGTAAAGGGTACCAAGTGAGGGTACCAAGGCCTTGCCTTAGGTAGATCAAGTTTTCTAATTAATTCACTTAAGCCTAAGCCCCGCGGTA
Organism: uncultured bacterium; assembly: GCA_903933085.1. Classification (GTDB taxonomy): domain Bacteria; phylum Patescibacteriota; class Minisyncoccia; order Phycocordibacterales; family CAIZIN01; genus CAIZIN01. The sequence goes on along the minus strand of CAIZIN010000008.1, from coordinate 5,592 downwards.
CTCCGCGGGGCTTTTGGTGTTTATGTTTGTATAAATAATTTGTTGTAATATAATTTATACAAATGAAAAAAGAATTTGATAAATGGAATATCGAAAAGAAAAATTTAGAAGATAATAATTGGATAATATTGTATTTCATCAAAGAGAGATATGGTGGTGTTCAATTGGTATTAATTTGGGTGATGAACAAGATGGAAAGAATGATTATTTTGAAAGACCTGTTCTCGTGTATAAAAAATTTAATAGCAAGTTGGCGTGGGTTTTGCCAATGAGTACAAAGCCTAAAGAAGGTCTGTATTATCATACGCTTGAGCATGATGGAATCATGTTTAGTGTCTTACTTTCGCAACTCAGATTGGTCAGCACAAAGAGATTTAGAAGATTTATTAGAAAAATAGCGCCATATCATTTTAGAATGATAAAAAAGAAGATTGTTGATTTGGTTAAGTAAAAACAAACGAGACCCCTTGCGGGGTCTCTCGATTGGCCAAGTGGCCATTTGTATCTACATTATATACCATACAGCTGGCGTGTCAAATAAAAAAGGTTCTACAAGTATTAGTGTGGTTAATAACTAGAAAATAGGGCTTAACACGAACCCGAAAGCACAAAAACCAAGGGTACCAAGGCCTTGAAGGGTACCAAGACCTTGCCTTAGGTAGATCAAGTTAGGGTACCAAGGCCCGGCCTTCGGTAAAGGGTACCAAGTGTCTACGGAGGTCGGTCCTCTGTTTATAACAAACCCACCCCAGCCCCGCGGAGTACCGCGGGGCTTTTGTTTTAAATTTCCGTAGTGATACAATAATAAGAAATGAAAAAAGATTTTGATAATTGGAACGAAAACAAAAAGATTATTGATGAAATTGGTGAAAATAAGTTCTACCACCCAAGAGATGTTTGGTGGTGCAATCTTGGTGTTAATGTTGGTTTTGAACAAGATGGAACAGGTAAAGGTTACGTAAGACCTATTGTTGTGATGAAAGGTTTTAGTAAAAATGTATGTTTTGTTGTGCCTCTAACAACATCTACAAAACAAAATCCTTATCATATAGATATTGGTATGGTGGATGGCAAAAGAGCTTTTGCTATCTATTCACAACTCAGACTTATTGATACCAAAAGATTTGTAAAAAAAGTTGATGTTGTAAATGAGGTAATGTTTATTGAAATCAAAAAAGCTATCAGAAATCTTTTCCAATAGCTTTTTTAATTGTTTTCCCTTCTTGCGAAGGGCGAGCCCGAAGGCATTTGTACTTATAGTATATATCATATAAATATAATAGTCAATCATTCAAAATCTCTCGAAAGCAATTTTGCAGATTTGCCCTAAAGAATTTCAGTAAGGAAATTCTCGGGCGAGCCTAAAGAATTTTCTCACGAAAACTCTCGGCTAAACAAAAAACTCCCCTTGCGGGGAGTTTTTTGTTGTCTAAGATTTTCCAAATCAAGCTTTTGTTTTCTAGGGTTCTGTAGGCTTAGTGTTAATTTTCTATTAAAATTCCTTGTAATATAATCAATTATCACGCGTCTTAATTAATGTAGCAAATACTTTTAATAGCAAGAGGGAATATTTAACTCAAAAAAATAAAATGAAAACAAAAAATATATTAGGAATAATAGTTATGATGACACTTTTCTTCACTGTTCCTGCTTTTACAAAGGCGCAAACAATTTCAAAAAATGATGTAGTAACTGTGGCTCCTCAGCTTGTGGTGGTTCTGAATAGATTAAATAGTGTAATTGTAGTCAAGGAGAATCAGTATAGAGCGCAGGACATGGCATTAAGAAATGTTGCTTCAACTCTCACGGCGGTTGTGAAAACTATATCAGAATTGGATACTCAAAACCTTAGTTCAGCAGATAGAAACATTTTGAATTTAAATATTGATCTTCTTGCAAATTCTATTGGAGTTTTGAGCGCTGGTGTTACAAATATTTCCAATGACAGAGTAGCCTACAATAGGGCGCTTGATAATATCGTCTCAGTATTAGGATCAATTACCCAAATTTTAGTTACAGCAAGTAAATAGAGAACCGGGCTCCGGAGGTTCAACCTCCCCCAACTCACAACCCCAAACCCACCCCAGCCCCGCGGAGTACCGCGGGGCTTTTGTATTGTTTTTTTACCAAACTTGATTTATCCACAAGATATATTGACTTATTGTGTGAAATAAGCTATTATTTAAATGAAAGTCACCCGCGCCCCCAGCAATGGAGTGTGCGGGTTTTTCAGTTATGGTTTATAATATAAATTAATATGAAAGAAAGAATTTGTATCTTTATTGATGGTGGTAATTTTTACCATTTAGTTTTAAAGAAACTCAATGTCAAAGAATTAGATTTTGACTTTGAGGCTTTTGTTCTTTTTCTTGCAGGTGAAAGAGATATTGTCAATATGGGAAAACGTTTCTATGTTGGAACGATAAGAGAAAAGGAAGGTGATTTAAGATCGAAAGAAATGATGTCCCAACAAACAAAACTGTTTTCATATTTTAAAAAATGTAAATGGGAAATAAAGACAAGTAAATTAAAAACGAGAATTGAAGAGATACTTATTGACAGCAGGGTTGCTGATTACAAGAATATTCAAAAACTAGGTATAAGAAAGATTACAATTGAAAGATTGAGAGAAAAGGGGATAGATGTGAAATTGACCACAGATTTAATTGTGGGAGCAATTGATAATAAGTATGATACGGCTATTTTAATAAGTTCAGACTCGGACCTTATTCCTGCAATAGATTGGGTACGTTATCGTACAAAAAAGAAAGTAGAATATATAGGTTTCTCAATTTTAGATAAAAAAGATTTGAAAAATAACACCACCCCTTTGCTATCTATGATTTCCAAGACTGATATACAAAGAACTTTAGTGGAATCTGACTTAAGAGCGTTTATACTGTCAAAATTAATTCCATGAAAATCGAAACCCCGTCTTACGACGGGGTTTCTCGGAGTCCAGTTAAGGACGCTTTAATTTAGTATATAACATTTGAAAAAAAAGAAAAAGCCCCAAATATATAAGTATATACATCAGGGTTTTTTTCTTAATTTTCCCCCACCCAGGCTCGCTCAGTCCGAACATCACGAAAGGGTTTGGTGTGTTGGGCAAAGTCTTGCGACCGTCGGCTAAAAATATAAACACCATACTTATTTTTAACCCAGGCTAATGATTCAGTTCGGCTGACTCAAAAACCATTGTACATTAATTATATCAACTATGTTTTTGGGGTCAAATAGACGATTCATCCCGCCCATAAATACAAAAAGATGGGCGGGATGACACAAAACATAGTCGCGAGTACGCGCCTTGTTTCGTGCCACTTATCCACAGGCCATTTATTTGCATCCTTGTAAAGAATATTGTGTAGGTGTATAATTTTTTTATTATGAAACCTGCTTATTTAAAAGCAAAAAATATTTACAAAATATTTTTTGCTTTGTTTCTTTTTATAAGTTTATCGACTCTTGTTTCTTATTATTCACTTGCATATTATTCAACTTTTTATGTTGATAAAGATATTGTAAATTTTTCTTTGAAATCTTTGGAGGCAACTTCTACAGATTTTCAGATAACAGGAGGAGAAGAATCTGCTTTTGTTGGAGTTTCACCATATAAAATTTACACTACCAACCCTTGCGAAGGCTATGATGAATCAACTGGCGATTGTGCCAAACAGCGACCAAATCTCTGCCCATATATTAGTATAGTGCCAAAAGGTGGTGAAGCGGAGGATGTTGCCTATAAAATTATACCTGAAGAATACAGTTGGGTTGGTGAGGGAAAACTTAACTTTTCTGAGGGAGATGAGGGGCTACCTTTAGATTTAAGAGATGATTGGACTGTCTCTGTAAAGCCGTTATGTTTTGAGGGTGAATGTCCTGCAGATTATGACCGAGAAACAAATGGTGATCCTATCCCACAAAACTTAAAGGGTCAGATTTTTAGATGTGATTTGACTATCGAATCAACAGAATTTCCTCCTATGGTGATGACTAAACCAAAAATTGCATATGCTGCAATTTCAAATACGATGACCATATTGGCCAATATTTCAGGGGGTCAACCTGTTGCGGGCAACTCAAATGTTGTCTTCATTCCCGGGCTTCAATCGAGCAGGCTTTACAACGAAGGTCTACTTTTAGAAAATCAACTTTGGGAGCCAAACAGAAATGCTGATGTGGAGTGGCTATACTTAGATGAAAATGGAAAAAGTTTATACGATGTTTACACGAGAGATATTATTGAAAGAACAAATGTTGGTATGAATGTTCTTGATGTAAATATTTACAAAAGTTTTGCAGATGAGATGGATAGTTTGGTTGGTGAGAAGAAAATAAATGAATGGAAAGCCTTGCCGTATGATTGGAGAATGGATTTAAACAAGGTGGTTTTAGAGCCAGTAAAATTAGTAAATGGAGAGACTTATAATTTTATTGACGAAATAATAAAACTTGCAGAAAGTTCACGGACAAAAAAAGTTTCAATTGTGACACATAGTAATGGAGGGCTTGTGGCAAAGGTATTGATAAATGAACTTAAAAAATTGGGCAAGGAAAATTTGGTGGATAATCTTGTGATGGTGGCTGCGCCGGAATTGGGGACACCTACGGCAATTGCGAGTTTGCTTCACGGTGACGAGCAGGAACTAGCGGGTGGATTTCTTGTGAATAAAAGCACAGCGAGAACATTGGGAGAAAATATGATGGGGGCATACAATCTTTTGCCGAGTGAGGAATATTTTAAAAAAGTTTCATCACCAGTGGTTGAGTTTGATGCATCTGTTTCTGGAGTGAAAAACTTTAAAAATATCTATGGAGAAAATATTGATAATATAGTTGAGCTCAAAAAATTTCTCTCAGGTTTTGATGGGCGAGTGGAGCCAAAAAATAGTGATACAAACACGCCGAATGTTTTGGATGCAAATATGCTTTCTTTGGCAGGGAATAATCATAACGTGATAGATAATTTGGTTATACCAGAAAATATTAAAGTAACAGAGCTTGCGGGGTGGGGAATTTCGACGATTCGAGGTGTAAAATATTTTGGAAAGGAAGATTGTATTTCAAATTTAACAACCTGTGTAAAAACAACGATTTTAGATAGGCGACCTTTATATACAACAGACGGTGACGAGACTGTTGTTTCTCCGAGTGCAACTTTGGGTGAAGATACGTATTATTTGGATATGAAGAAGTTTAAACAAAAATATGGAAAAGAACTTGCACATAAAAATATTTTAGAGGCCCAATCGTCCGTAGATTTTGTAACAAATATTCTTCTAAATTCTACAAGTAGCTTGCCAGAATATATTTCTAAAGAAAAACCAATTTCTTCGGATAAAACACTGGAGCTTGCTTTGCATTCACCTGTATCGATAGATGTTTACGATGCTTTGGGTAATCACACAGGCCTCATCAAAAACCAAAATCCAAATTCAGATTTTCAAGCGTTTGAAGAAAATATTTTAGGAAGTAGATATGTAGAATTTGGAGAAGGGAAGTATGTATTGCTAGATGATGCCAAAGCATATACTGTGAAGCTACAAGGCTTGGATGTAGGCACGTTTACATTGGAGGCAAGTACTCTTT
>CAIZIN010000007.1 GCA_903933085.1 uncultured bacterium | reverse complement strand
CGGGATTCGAACCCGGAGTCACTCGCTCCCAAAGCGAGCATGTTAGCCGTTACACTACGCCCCGATTTCATGACTCATAACTCATGACTCAGGTTTGAACATATTATCACAAAAATACAAATAATCTAGTGTTTTGTTGCCCATTTGAACTTACTTTGAAAATGCTTGACTTTTTTAAGACTTTGTGCTATCATATATACATGTGGTTCCAATGAGGAACTAAGTACATTTCATAATCAACCCCCAACTAGAAAGAAGACTGCTGTCATGTCATCAAACACACAAGCAAAGCCAGCCATCCAGGTGACCGTTCAAAGCGGCCCAAACTGCGAAGAAAACTATAGTACCGATGGGTATCTCGGCGAAATCGGAACCAAGGCACTATTCCTAAAGGTCCACGCTTCCCGTAGCCACCTCGTGGTGAGGATCATGGCAAACGGCAACACAATCCGTCAAGAAGGCCCTGCCATGTTCGGCACCAATTTTGACCAGACGGTCAAAATCGAAGATGCAAGATTCGATGCTTTGGCCACAAAGCCAGGCGAAAACGATATTCGCCTCGTCGTCCTATCTCGGACAGGTGAACTGAACTACGTTCAGTATGCCATTGTGAGCCAAGGAAAGAAGGCATGGCTCATTGGTCAGGTCAAAGTCACTGGACAACTGTATTGTTCACCCGAAGGCGAACTTCGAATGAATGAAAAAATCCGACCTGAGGTCCTCGAAATCCTTCAAAAGATAACGAAGATCAACAAGATCAGCCTGCCTTCAACCGACGAGATGCCCGAACCTGCTATCGAAGCTGGATTTCCTGCTCTTGGTGAAGGTGAAGGCATCGTTGATTGGTATGATGAATGCCGTCAAATCGGCGCCATCGTCGTCAACAGTAAAGGCCAGCCAGTCTCAGCGAAAGTTCATTTTTCTCAATGCCCTGTGCATACAAAAAATGGATGGCGTGGCCTTTCCAAAGGAGACCGAGTCACTGTCAAAGCGCTCGCCCCTGTTGGAGGCCATACATCATTCGCTTTCGAAGCCAAAGGCGTCGAAGTTTCTACTCCGATGGCAAAAGCGGGGTGATGAGTTCTATCCATACCTCGGCGGTTCTACCAAGAACTGCCGAGGTATTATTTTTTATAACTATTAATTGTTTGAAGTAATGAAATTTTTTGATATGCTTTACACTATGATACAAATATTTAAGCCCTCTCTATATGCTGGTGCTTTTTTGGATGAAGAAAATAAGGAAGAACTACTAAAAATCATTAAGCCTATCCATAAAAATGTTAAAGCCGATCATTTGACACTAAAATTTGGAATTGATTCAGATTATATTAAAAACTTTGAATTTGGAAAAAATGTTGAACTAAAAGTTGTAGGCGTGGTGAGTGATGACAAGGGGCAAGCTGTATCAGTTGAAACAAATTTGTCTGAAAATAAAAATCCACATATCACAATTTCAATAATTGATGACGTGAAGGTTGTATACTCTAACGAACTCATTGAAAACAATTTAATTGAAAAAATTGAAACTCCAATAATCTTAAGTGCAAGACTAGGAATAAGTGATGGACGAAAAGTTTTTTTTGAAAAACCTAAAACAATTTCAAAAATTATTTTACCTGTGCGTCCTCAGCCAGACACTGTTTCAGCTATTTATCTTTTGAAAACATTTGGTACAGGGCATTTTCTGGATATCGATAAAGCAAAAGTTGAATTCTTAGCTACTTTACCAGAAGGAGATAATCATTCTTCTCTATTAGACAAAGGAATTCTTCTTGTTGATGTAGGTGGTGGAATATTTGATCATCATAATAAAGAAGAAAAAACAACAGCTTCAGCTCTTGTTGCCAATTATTTATGTATTGAAAAATCTCTTTATTTACAAAAATTACTTGAATATACATATCGTGATGATGTTTTCGGAAAGGGGACCATATCAGATGATCAGCTTGATAGAGCCTTTGGTTTATCAGGATTAATTTCTGCTTTAAATAAATTACACGATAAAAATCCAGAAAAAGTTGTTGATTATGTTTTACCGCTAATAGAAGCTCATGTGTCTGAAGAAAAAAAACGAGCAGAGGATATGCCAAATGAAGTAGAGGAGAAAATTGCAAATGGACAAGCTACAACTTTCACAGTCAAACAAAGAGACAAAAAACTTAAGGTTATCATTATAGAATCTGACAATACAAGCCTTCCAGGTTTTCTTCGATCAAAACTTGGCGGTTCATACGATGTTGTAGCACAACGAACCCCAACAGGCCATGTTAATATTTTAACTCGACCAACCAAAAGAATTGATCTAAGATCACTAGTGGCTACAATTCGTGCATCAGAACTTTTACTTAAAAAAATACCTGCAGAAAAAGATTCCCGCAAACTAATGATAACCGGTAGATACGAGCCAATTCCTGAATGGTATTACGACACAGCTACGAATTCAATTCAAAACGGAGGAACCACCCCAGGAGACACAAAACCGACTCTAATTCCAAAACAGAGCTTAAGTAAGATTCTAGAAGTCGGACTTTCAGAAAAATTTCTGACACCAATGCGACCAAATTAAAAATGTCCTCATTAAAATTCAAAAGGAATATTGAAAATTTTATTTGTGAACATTGTGGAAACAATGTTGTTGGTGATGGTTATACAAATCATTGCCCAAAATGTTTATGGTCTAAGCATGTAGATATCCACCCAGGAGATAGGGAAGCAGAGTGCAAAGGATTGATGCGACCGACAGGAATTGAAGGAAAAGAAGGAGGATGGATAATTGTGCACACTTGTGAAAAATGTGGATATCAGAAGAGGAATAAAGTTGCGAAGGAAGACGATATGGATGTAGCTGTTAGGCTCTAGCTATGAAAATACGAAACACGAAATCCGAAATTCGAAACAAATTCAAAGCACAAAATATAAAACGAACGCAACATCAGAGATTTTCCGAAGGAAAATCTCTGATGTTGTTTATAATTTAGATATTTGAATTTAGGATTTGTTTCGGATTTCGTGCTTCGAATTTCGGATTTTAAATTATTCTCCTCAAGGTCTGGCCTTAGGGATTCAAAAAGGTCAGACCTTTTCCCAAATAATTTAGAACGGATTCTTCGCTCCACGAACCTCAAAATGTAAATGTGGGCCTGTTGAACGTCCTGTATTTCCCATACCACCAAGTTTTTGACCTTGCCTAACAACATCACCTTTACTTACTGAAACAGTATTCAAGTGGGCGTAGAGAGTTTGTGTACCATTTGAATGAGAAACAATAACATAATTTCCATAACCTCCGTTATAGCCACCAAACTTTGCCAAAATAACAGTACCTTTTGCTGACGCTAGAACGGCTGTGCCAACAGGAACACGAGCTAAGTCGATTCCGTTATGACCGTGTATACTTTGAGATTTTTTAGCTCCAGGCAATGGATTCATGAAATATCCAGTTAATGATGGGCCACTTGAACCAGAAGTTGATTTAGTGCTTGTGGGTTTTTTAACAGTAGGAGCAATGGCAATTGCTGGCTCAGCATCTGGAATTATAATAGTATCACCAATTTTAAGCCCTACTCCGGGAGTTAAATCGTTAAACTGTTGAATATCTACAGCATCCGCTTTGTATTTATTTGCGATAGTAACCAAAGTATCGCCTTTTTTCACAACATATTTAATACCTGAAACCGGTAAAATAGTAAGGACATCTCCTTCTTTTATTGCCCCCTTTATATCATTAGCCCATTTAATTGTATTCGGACTCACATTATACATTTTTGCAATAGAAGCCAAACTATCTCCTTTGTGAACAACGTATACAGAGATTTGATCTGAAACCGGAGCATCCACAACATCAGCGATGGTTCCAGTCACACCAACCTCACTCAAAAGCGCCTTACCATCAACAATAGAAAGATTGTCAATTGTTGTTGTAGAGGTTGGATTTGTGTTTACGGCAGCTTCTAATAGTGCCATTTTTGTTTCTGAAAAACCTTCTTCGGCCAATGCAACATTTGCATCTCCAGAAAACCAACTTGAAACAACATCAAAAAAACCAGCCCGCGCAATAGAAGGACTAGACGAAATAACCACGAGGAAAGCAAGCTTTATTATTAAGCTTGAAATTTTTGATATATATTTCCGACTATAAATACCCTTCGGGAGGGGGTCGGAATCTGTAAATTTTGTAGAAATAAGCCTTTGTTTTAGTACTAATGGAGCCCTGATTTTCTTTCGTAAATGGCTCTACTGAGCCACGGAGGTTTCAATCTTGCGTCTATTGATACATCAACTATAGCCTTTTGTACGCAGAAGTCAAAGTAGTTATCCACAGGCAAAAAAATGAAACTTATTCAATAAAAATAGTACAATATACACATTAACCCCTAAACTCTTTTATTTTTATATTATGCCAAAAAAAACAACAGACTTATTACTAGATCAAACCCCTTTTCAGATAATCGAAGAGAAGGTGGAGGGTGAAGATAAACCAGACTTGGTTGATTTAAGAGGCTTAGAAACAGGAATGGCGGCAACGTGGGGGAAAACCATTGGAGCCGAAGCTGAGGATCATATTAAACAGATTTTAGAAACAAAAAAAGGAGGTAAAGCGCCAAAAAGTAGTTGGGCGAGTACACCAGATACAGAAGCTGTCGAAGAACAGTTTGAAAAAAAACGACAAAAAATCCAAAAAAAACAAAAACCTAGAAACAATCAAATCGAACAAGTAAATACAGAAACAGCAACCGAAGATCTCGTTAACAAAACAAAAACCGAACCAATAAGAAATAAGAAGATTGAGGATAATCGAGAGATAATTTCTAAAAAAACAGAGAACGGAGACGAAAGAACTGAAAGACTTGAAGAAATGATTGATTTTGTTGATGAATACAGAAGATATCAAATTAAATCAGCTAGAGAAGAAAATAACAAAATTAAAAAAGCTGAAATAAACGAAAGGATTAAAGTGGCTGAATACAGGATTGAAGTTTTAAAAAATGTTCTCAACTCATTTCTATATCCTTCAAAAGAAAATGAACTAACGAGAGAAGAGGAGGAAGAAGCTATCGAAGTTAGGGAGATTGTTAAAAGAAAAATGGCTGAACGAAGAAATGTTTCACCCTCTCCTGAAGAAAAAATCCGACGGGCTGGGAAATTACATGAAATACTTTTGTACTTAGATAATAGGAGAAACTTTCTCATTGATCAATTAAAAAAAGCCAAGAAATTTGGTGATAGAAAAGAAATTGAAGACTTGCAAGAAAAAATAGAAGGGACTGAAGAAAGAATAGAAATACTCGATAAGGCTCGTATTTATTTTCTTGATCCAATAAATCACAAAAATGCCCTTCCGGCTGATGAGTGGGTTATTGTGGAACAATTTAGAGATGATGTCTTAAAAAGAATGAATACAGATAAAAAAGAAACTAAATCAACTGAAATAAAAATTGAAAAACATAAACTCACTAATGAAGAAAAAATTGAAGCCCTTAAAGAAGCGATGAGTAAAGTTGAAACTTTTGATCAATATATTGAGGCACTCAAAACCGTAGAGGATGGGATACAAGGCCCACATGATTATCATTTACAATTTGATCTAATTGGAAGAGCTTATCTTGTAGCTTGTAAAGAACTCGAACTTAATCGTTTGCCAACATTAGCAAACATAAGAAGTACGATGTCGGAAAAAATACTCCCAACCTTAAATATCAACTCTGAAAGTAATCCGACGGTTCAGAATACACAAAACACACAATTGGAAACACAGCAGGCTGAGATACCAACCCCCGAAGAAGTAGCTGAGATAGATATGAATGAAATTTTACCCAAAGAAGGAAGACCTAAAGTAATGTTAAATGAAGAAGAAACAATAATTCCATCAAAAGAAGAGGGGGAAGGGACAGAAGACCTAGAAAAGAAAGATAAATTGAGAATTGAGGTTAAAAGAATTTTTGGAGAAAAGATTACTGAAATTTTAAGTAAAATTGAAGAATCAAGAGCTTTGTATGGCAAGCAAATAAAACTAAATATTCAACATGAACTTGCCCAAACTCGAATTGGAAGTCTTGTTGCTGGATGGTGGCCAACAGCATTTAACAAAAAAACGAATTCAAACAAAGCTGAATACGACCGAACAGAAAGTGAATACCATGCAAATATTAATGAGTTACAAAATATTCTAAATGATGAAAACTTAAACAGGGAATGTTTAGAGAAAATTCAAGAATTAGGCTTTCAAGGATTACAAGAGGGACTTAAGGTAATTACGGAGGAAAAAGCCTCTATATTCCAGAATTTAGTTCAGACAGTTTTAATAAAAGAGAGAACAAAAATTTCAGAACTTAAAGGAGAAGGGTTGCCAGAAAGAGATAGGCGCTTGGTAGACGATCTAGTTAAACGAGCAAAAAACAAAAACAAAAGTTTCATCGCTGAAATGAGCGGAGTTATCAATGTTAATCCGGAAGAAAATGCTCAATAACTCTTCACACTTAGACATGATAGCTGAATCCTTTGGTCTTTCTAAATTACCTAAAGCTGTTAGGGATTCTATTTTAGAAGAGATTGATGAAGTAATCTTCCGTTCTGTGCTTTTCCGAGTAATGGTGGATATGGATGATGAAGATAAAAATGAACTTAGCGACGTATTAGATAATGCCGGTGATGATTTTGAAAAACCGTATTCATTTTTAAAACAAAAAGTTGGGAATTTTGAAGGCCTGATAAAAGAAGAATTGGAAAAAATTAAAAAAGAAAGTTTAGCATTATCGCAGAGCTTTGCGTAAACAGAATTAAGAATTATGAATTAGGAATAATACAAAATACAATAAAATGCCGAGCGTTACACGCTCGGCATTTTTGTTTTGAAGCAAAAGAAAACCACCGCAAGCGATGGTTTATTCCGACAATTTAGCTTTCGCATGGTAGTCGGACTACCTGATTGAATCAAAGCTATCGACCTCTCCAACTCTCCTTAATGAACACCTCACGATGACCGCATTTTGAACATCTGGCACGCTTAGTACCACAAACGTCTCCTTTATGGCTATCGTAATCGTTCACCCAATTTCTCCAGGATCCACAATTTTTGCATTTACCGCGCCACGATTCTATTAGGCCAATCAAAAACAAAAAGACGATGAGAATAAAGATTCCAATAAAGGTATTCATTTCTCTTTCCTTTCAGGTGGTTTGTTGTTGTTACGACTAACCCTCAACATGCAGAAGAATAAAATTCATAATTGTCACGACCTTTAATCCCCGATTACGGCCAACTGCCTCCTCCAGAGATTTGATGTCATGACCAGTCTTAATTTCACTACCACGATCAATTTCACAATTTGCCGGCTTCCACCGGTTGTTTTCAAGCCAATAATAGCTCACAAAATAATGGAATAATTTCATTAGTGTCTCACTTTCAATTGTTTGTTGTTTTGGGCAGGTTGGTTTGTGACTGCATCTTAAAAAGCACAAAAATGCCCTTTAAGATGCAGTCAAAATAGCTTTATTTGAATGTTCTTTTACTTATATATCATATCACATTTGTGTTACATTTGCAAGCCCAGTAGTAAATTTTGTGCTCAAACTCTTCTTCCGGGTAAGAATTTGCACCCCATGCGCCCAAAAAGAGCCGAGCTGAGGCGTTTTTGGACACATCAATTCAACAGCCTGTTTTTCACTAGCTGTGAAAAACAGCCCTCCACCTCCACCAAAAAAATGAAGAGATGTGAAGTGAAAGTATTACTTTTTGCGAGCATTTGCAGCCTAAAAGCATGGTCTTTTTGTACTCAAAAAGTTTTCGGCGAAACCGAAGCGAGCCACGGCAGGGTGGCGGAGCGGTCGCAAAAAGGAATACTGAACGGTTTCCGAATAAGATTTTTTAAAATACGAACTTGGATCCCCGGGATTACCCGAGGATGACAATGCGGGATTCAGGTCTGCGTAAGTCTGCGTTTAGTCTGCGTCGTCTGCGAGGATGGTACGCCATCCTATGGTATAGTTATCTCGATGATAACAAATTTAAATGAACGCCAGTACGAAGCATCTCTTCATAAAGAAGGCCCACTTATGATACTTGCTGGTGCTGGTGCTGGAAAAACAAAAACAATTACTTCACGTATTGCCGAACTTGTTAAATCTGGTGTAGCCCCAGAAGCAATTTTGGCTATTACTTTTACAAATAAAGCATCGAAGGAGATGAGAGAGCGAGTAAGTGCAATATTATCTAATGATCCAGATTTAAATAGACCTGTTTCAATGAGGGAAAGGCCGTTTGTAAGCACATTTCACTCACTTGGTGTCCATATTTTAAAAGAAAACGCACATTTTCTAGGACTAACTCGTAATTTCACAATATTTGATCGTGATGATTCAAAAAGAGCAGTAAAAGCAGGAATAGTTGCCAACGGTTTGGACCCAAAACAATTTGAGCCAAGTAAAATTTTAGGAATTATCTCAAGAGAAAAGGGAAATGGAATGACTTTTCAAGTGTTTAAAGATAATGCTGGCCGAGATTATATGCGCTCCGTTGTAGCAAATGTCTGGGAACATTATGAAAATAGATTAAAAAAAGAAAAAGCCTTAGATTTCGATGATCTCCTTCTAAAAACAATGCTGTTATTGCGCGACAATGAGGCTGTACGCGAACGATATCAGAAAACATGGCAATATATTCACATCGACGAATACCAAGACACCAACGAGGTTCAGTATCGAATCGCGAGATTACTTTCTGATAGTCACCGAAACATTTGTGTAGTGGGTGATATAGATCAAATGATTTATAGCTGGAGAGGTGCCGATATTGAAAATATTTTAAATTTTGAAAATGATTATCCAGATGCAAAAATAGTTTTACTTGAACAAAACTACCGGTCTACAAAGACTATTCTTGGCGCAGCAAATAACATAATCAAGAAAAACAAAAATCGCCGAGAGAAAAACATGTTTACCGAAAACGAAGAAGGTGAAAAAATATCACTTTATACTGCATATGATGAAAATGATGAGGCTAGATATATCGCCCGTACGACTCAAGATCTTTTTGAGAAAGGAATTAAACCAGAAAGTGTTGCAGTGCTATACAGAACAAACTTTCAATCAAGAGCAATCGAAGAGGCTTTTCTATCATATGGAATTTCATACGAACTTATCGGTACACGATTCTTCGAGAGAAGGGAGGTTAAGGACGTTCTCTCGTTTATACGCTTCGCTTTAAATCCTGAATCACTTTCTGATTTAACAAGAATTGTGAATGTTCCACCTAGAGGAATAGGGAAGGTAACTCTGTTAAAAATTATTGAAGGAAAAGAACATGAACTTGGCGGAAAAGCCGGAGAGAGTGTTGCAACTTTTAGACGTTTTATTGCAAGATTACAAGCTGAAATCGCAAGCAAAAAACCAAGTGATGTAGTAAAGTTTATTTTAAAGGAATCTGGGATTGAGGCATATCAAATGAAAGAGGGGGATGAGGGTCTAGAGAGAATTCAAAATATTAAAGAACTTGTGACGCTGGCCGTAAAATATGATGCGATGCTCCTTGATGAAGGAATGGAAAAAATGCTTGAAGAAACAGCCCTTGCTAGTGATCAAGATGAAGTAGATGAAAAAAAACCAGCAGTTAAACTTATGACAATTCACGCATCCAAAGGGCTAGAATTTGATTATGTTTTTGTAACTGGACTAGAAGATGGACTATTCCCTAGTAAAAGAGATGGAGAAGAAAAAGACGAGGAAGAAGAAAGAAGGCTCATGTATGTTGCGGTTACAAGAGCAGGAAAGAAAGTATTTCTTTCCTGCGCAAGTATTAGAACTATTTTTGGAGAGAAAAGAATGGGAATTCCTTCAGAATTCATTGGAGATATTGGTGATGAATATTTTGAAGCCGAACCAGAAAAACCAGAGCGGAAAAAAAGGGAATATTTAATAGATTTTTAAGTAAACAAAAAAGGAGGCATATTTATCACAAAGAAATATGCCTCCTTTTTTAATAATAAATATCTGTTACACTGTGAATAATGAAAAAGAAAGAAAAAGAAACACCTCAAGAAGAAGGTATTAAGGCTAAGAAATCTCTTGGTCAGAACTTTCTAAACTCGGACGGGGCCCTTGATGCAATTATAAAAGCAGGGAGAGTTACAAAAGGGGATAAAGTTCTTGAAATTGGTCCAGGTAAAGGAGCTCTCACCAAAAGGCTTTTGGAGACCGGTGCAAATGTTGTAGCTGTTGAAAAAGACGATCGACTAATTCCTATTCTCGAAGATTTATTTGCAAAAGAAATAAATACAAAAAAACTGACACTTATTCATGGTGATGTTTTGAAATTCGACCCCTCACTATACGGATTAAAAGCCAAAGAATACAAACTAATTGCCAATATTCCTTACTATATAACAGGTGAAATCACTAGAAAATTCCTTTCAGGAAATTTTCAACCTTCCCTCATTGTTGTTTTGGTTCAAAAAGAAGTTGCTGAGAGAATCACAACATCAACTCAGGGTTCAGTAAAAATAAAAGAGGGGAAAGAAAGTATCCTTTCCATAAGTGTAAAAGCATATGGACAACCAAAATACATCCAAACAGTTAAAGCTGGTTCGTTTTTTCCCCCACCAAAAGTAGACTCCGCAATATTACTAATAGATAATATTTCGAAAAAGAATTTTGAAAATATTTTTAAAGAACAAAAATTTTTTGATGTGGTAAAAACAGGTTTTGCCCACAAAAGAAAAACACTTTCGAGCAATTTAAAACGATTTACCACAAAAGAAAAACTATCTGAATTTGGAATAAATCAAAAAGAAAGAGCTGAAAATATTACATTGGAACAGTGGTTAGAGATAGCACGTAACACATAACATGGAACACAAATGCACCACGCCTAGGCGTGGTGCATTTGTGTTATTTATTTACTCTATTTTTACCACCTAGGATGTTCCTATTGTGTTAAGTGTCCCATCAGGTGCTCCTTCATTTTCACAATATTCCCCCTTAACAACCATACATAAACCATACGGGAAAGTCGTTGCTAAAAAATACTCTCCTTGCTTGGTCTGATTGAAATTTGAATAAGTATCTGTAACTCCAAATTGATATATATACTTATAATCCATATTATCTATATAACTTGAAAATTTAATTAGCGTAGAGCCACTACAAGTACATTCTCTATCAACACCTCCGATTGTTCCACCATCATGCATCCTAGACACAAAAGCTAAAGCTTTTTTTGTTCCATATAATGAATCTATAGTTTTACCAACAAAAGATGTAAATGAGCTAAAAATATTTTGATTATTCTTTGTAAGCGATGGAGAAAGGGTAAATACACCAAAGTTTGAAGTTTTTCCATTTGAACTCTTTACGCTATATGTAACTTGACCTCCGTCACTCAAATTATTCCCTGAATTTTTCTTAATTTCAGAAAAATCCCCAACGAAAAACTTAATTTTTCCATCCTTTGACGAAACGCCATTCAAAACCCCTAAAGTTGAATATATTGTATTATTTTCAGTATCAAATCCCTGACCCTCAACAGTTATATAACCTTTTGAGGATGTATTTTGTGGATATGATCTTGATATTATAGGTAAAACTTTGGTCTGATCAGAAATCTTTATATATTGTGAAGAAACTTCCTTACTTCTGCCATTTTTATTCTCTACCCACACCAAATACACACCTTTTGCTATATTAGGAACGGAAATCTTAATAACTCCATTCAAAGAGTTCGCATTAATAGTGTATGAGTCGCCAATATGTACAATATTATCCTTAAGTAGCCCCCCAGCAGAAATACTTATTATTTCCCCAGATTTAACCTCAAAAGCTGAAATGCTAGTTATAAAAACATCTTTTTCGGCAAATGGCCCAAATACAGATTCTGGGGAAACAGTTCCAGAAGCAAGATTTGAAGGATTATTTTTAGTGACAACAACCTGATTATCCTTTATCGAAGTTGTACTCATACTTAGCAAAGGATTCACATTAACACCTACGGAACCGTTAGAATTCGTAATGGTATTAAGTTTCTTTCTTGTTGCCGTACCTACATAACCAGTACCAAAACTTAGTCCACTTGGAAAAAGTATTTCATTTTTATATTTTTCTTGAAAACGTATTACCGCCGATTTTGTGAGATTACCAAAATAATTTGTTTCTTGACCTTTTGAGCCAAAACCTAATGAAACAACATTTGTCACAACATCAGAATTTAAAATTTTTTGTAGCTCGAAAACATCAGAGCTTACATCTCCTAGTTTTATATCTTTTGTAAATTGATATGCATCAACAAAAGACGGTACAAGTAAACACAAAAACGATAAATAGAAAAGTTTTACATAAGAATTCTTCATTTGCATTTTATTATATCACGACTTTTGATATACTATCTCTATGTACAAGCCCACAAAGAAAACTTTGTATATTTTAATTGCCTGTGTTCTTTCTCTCACAGCAATAATTATTGCAAAGGGTCAAACAGCAAGTATTTCGAAACTTATTGCTCTTGATACCAGCACAAATGAATCCATAAACATTACAGATGATTCAAATTCTCAATTAGATGAAACAGCTAAAACCCAAGAGGTGTCGACAGACTATGTAACCGATGGTGGAGCGAATCTTACTGAGGATTTTTCAAAAGGTCTTTTTGCAAAATATTACACAGCCAATAATGGATCCGAGTTATCATCAGAAGATAGCCAAGCTCTTGTCGATCAGGCATTAGAATCCTACAGGTCAATAAACCTAGGAAATACAAGTTTTTTTGCCCTACAAGATCTTAAAATAGTAAAAAGTAGTGATCAAAATCTTAGAGATTTTTCAAATGTTTTCGCCACAAAAGAAGAAACTTGCATAGGTGAGTTACAAAAAGTTGCAAAAACAACAGAAGACCCATTAAAAACAGGTACTCTCTATAAAAAATGTGCTGTGGAACTTTCACAAATACCAATCACTCAAGAGATGAATGAGGCATATCTAACTATCTTGAATTCGTATTATAAGATGGGAGAAAAACTGATTTCTCTTGATTCATCTAAAGCTGATCCACTAAAAGCTCTCGTTTTAATTAAAGACTTTAGCACAATAGATAATGAAAGAGTGGATGCATATAAAAATATTTCTGATTTAATAAAAAAAAGTGGTATAATATTTAACAACAACGAGCCGGGTAGCGCTTGGGTTGGTGATGCTCAATAATTTAATATAAATAGTTATGAATAAATCAAAAATACTCCTTGCTTCAATATGTATACCTGTATTCTTCCTCGCCTTAATACCGACCTCCATTTTATACGGAGCCACAATAAATCCAACAGCAACAGCTGATCAAGCAAATTACGCACAACAACTAAGAAATATGTATTCTGGGTACAACACCGCAGGAGCAGGAAATCAGAGTGGTTTATCAACTACAGTAGGAGGATGTATTGGGTCTTTTGTTGGAAATTGGGTAGCAGGAAAAACAGCAGGGACACTTAAATCAATGTTCGCCAGCAAAGCCACCGCATTAGCAACAGAGGCTGTGTCATCAACAGTAAGACCAGTCCCTACTCTCTCAGCACTTGAGCTAGCTGAGCAAAAAAGCACAACAGCTGAACTACAAAGTGCAAATTATAGAGATGAAACATTAAACGGATTAGCTTTTTGTATTGGCAACGGACTTATCGATACAATGAGTAATAGTATAGTTCAATGGATAAATACAGGTTTTAAAAATCCAGACGGCACAAGTGGTCCAGCTTTTCTTTCAAATCCAGGCAGATTCTTCTCACAAATGGCAGATAGGGAAGTTGGTAACTTTTTTCAATCATTAGGTCCTATAGGAAATATAGTATGTAAGCCGTTTGACCTACAAATAAGACTTGCTTTGATGAATGATTATAATAGAAATAATCAATACCAGCAGTGTACCCTAACAAGCATCAAACAAAACTTTTCAAACTTTGGAAATGGGGGTGACTATATGCAAGATTGGTTTCATCTTACTCAAGAAGACAATAATAATGCTATAGGCTCATATTTTATAGCTCGTCAAAAACTTTCAGAAGGTATCGTATACTCAGTCGAACAAAATAAACTTGAAATTAATTTAGGTAAAGGCTTTCTTAGTTTTAAAAGATGTAAAACCTATGATAATACAAAAAAAGACCTCAATACAGGCAAACCACCGTGTGTAGAATGGGAAACTATCACCCCAGGATCTGAGGTTCAAGAAAGTTTGAACAGGGCAATGGGTTCAAAAAACACAAGAATAGAAATCGCAACAAACTTCAACCAAATCGTATCAGCCCTAGTAAGTCAAGTGGTTATGTCTGCAATGAACGGTTTGAGAAATAGTAGCAGTAACAATAGAGGAAACACAAACGGTGGAGCTAGCCTATCGGAGATAATAGATCAATTAAACGGAACAGGTAGTGATGAAACTGTTTCAGCAGACAACTACTACACACTTACAGCCTCAATAATAGGCACAGAGATTGGCTCTATTACAGGATTAGATAACCCATACAAATATGGAAAAGTAGCCACCCTTACCGCCGTACCACTAAACTCCACATCAACATTTATCGGATGGACCTCTGGATGTACAACCATTTCAGGAAATGTATGTAATGTGTTTATGGATTCAAATAAGACAGTAGTAGCAAATTTCGATTCTCCAACACCTACACCATAGGGGGGTAAATTAAACTTTGGAGTATTGAAAGGCGACAAAAATATTTTTCTTTTGATTATTGTCTTATTAGATTAGGAACAAAGTATTTTTTCTGATAAAATAGTTGTAGCTAAATGTGAGCAAGTATATTTTTCAATGAATCTTTTTTTGGCACAAAAAACAAACCCCTTTAAATCAAAAACAGCAAAAATATTTGCTATTTTATTGGTATGTTTTTTTGTGGGAGGGTGGGCAGATAAAACTTTTGCTCAAGGATATCCTGTGGGTTTTACCAATCCTCAAACAACTCAACCAACAAATAATGGAGGGTCAGTAAACACAACAAAAACCACATCAGCTACTGCTTCAAATACATCATGGGGTGGTTTACTGAGAACTAACTCAAGCTCTCAAACTCAAGTATTCAAAAACTACCATGATAAAAATAAGGTTTATGGAGTAATAACAACCAACGTAGCAACAAATAGTGTACTTGATGGGGTTACTGGCATTATGCCAATGGCTCAACTTTTACTATTGGCAAAAAATGTAATAGAAGCAGTTAAGGGTGATCAGGCAGCTGTTTACGAAATACACCCAGATGGATCGACTACCTTGGTCCCAAATGGAGGAAAAGATCTATTGTGGTCAATCGATCAGATGACACCTCTACCAATCGACCCAACACAGCTGAACAGCTTAACAGACAGCCCTTTAAGATATGATTTTGAGGATGGTATGTATGTTTACAACAACCCCACTACAGGTCAACCAGAAAAGATCGGAATTAGTCCAGAAGGAACAAAAAGGCTTGAGGAAATAATGAAGGGTGATAAAAAAGCTACTGAGGCCGTAACGGCTTCCAAGGTTAAGGCTGATAATTTAAATGCAAAAGTAGCGGAGAGTGTTTCAAAAGGAGCTAATCAAACAGATCCAAAAAAAATACCCGATATAAGTTGTGGTTTTATGGGCAACGCAGACATAATGTGTGCTTTTACCAAGGTTATTTATTACATCACAATTAAACCAGCTTCTTTATTTCTAGCAATGTCTGGGTGGTTTTTGGATGTTGTTTTTGTTGAGACGATCTTAAAACTAGGAGTTACTCTTGGTGTAGAAAATCCAACTTCGACAGCAAGTTTCTTTTATGTAATCAAGATGGTTTGGGGAATTTTTAGAGATTTGATAAACATGTCTTTTATTTTTATTCTCTTGTATGCATCCGTAATGACTATTCTTCGAGCAGACACTGCAAACCTAAAGAAGACTATTTCCAATATAATAATCGTAGCCCTGCTTATAAACTTTAGTTTATTTTTTACTCAAATAATTATTGATGTATCAAATAATTTTGCTGTCACTATATATAACACAATAAATCAAACAGCCGGTAACAAACCAAATACAGGAGTTTTTGGGCAGGCGGTACAAAATAATATAGCAGCTGCTTTTATGAGTCGACTTAGCTTACAGACCCTTCTAGAAACAGCTCGACCGACAGCAAATAACACAAACTATACAGCGATTATTAGTATGTGTATTTTCGGTTCAATTTTTATACTTATACTAGCTGTAATATTTTTTGTTATGGCGATACTATTGGTGGTAAGGTTTGTTGAATTTATAATACTAATGATGATGTCACCTATTGGATTTGGAAGTAGGGTTCTACCAAAACTTGGAGATGCATTTGATGGAAGTTTTTGGAACAATCTACTTAGTCAATGTTTCTTCGCCCCTATTATGCTTTTCTTTCTTTGGATTTCAATTCAAATGTTAGAGGGAGTAGTTGCTATGGCTAACCCAGGCATGAAACTAGGAGAGTCAACCTCCATAACGCTAGGAACCGCACTTACAGATGGAGCTACAGCAGCAAAACAAATTGGCGCCTATCTACTTGGTTTTACTGTTACTATTTTTATGCTTATTAAAGGAATGAGTGTTGCAAAATCATTGTCGGCAAAAGGTGCAAGTGGTGTGCAGTCTGGATTCCTTAAATACAGTGGTGCTGATTGGCTACAAAATAAGATGAACAATTCTCCAAAGGGTATTGCTGGTGCCACAGCAAGAAATACAATGGGTCGTTTTGCCACTAGAGCGCTCGATAATGAAACATTTAAAAATTTTGCTTCAAACAATGCTTTCGCGAGAAGTTTATATAAAGGAGCACAAAATACAGCCAATGCAGGGTTTGGAGGTAAAGGTGGTTTTATGAAAAATGAAGCAGACGCCATAAAACAAAAAGAAAAGTTCCGTGAAGAGCTTGGCAAAAAATCTTTTGCCATACGACAGCGGGAGATGATTGAAGAAGAGGCACAGCTTAAAAAAGTAACCGCTGCCAAAGAAAAACAAGATTTAGCTGTAAAATTCCAAAATATAGCAAAAGCTGAAGACTCCTATCAAAGACTTGAAAACTTCAGAAACGATACAGCAGAATCCAGAAAAGAAATTGCAGACAAGTTAGACAAAGATGAAGATTATAAGAAAGCCAAACAGGAAGTATTTGATGCTGTGACTGAAAAAGGAGTTGCCGAAGCGGAAGCGAAGATAAAGAAAATTGAAGAAAGAGTTAAGAAGGAAACTGTTGATGGTTTAGAAAAAACACTGACAGACACATTCAATCAAGCAAACATCCATATTGATCCAAAAAATAAATCAACGCATGATTTGGCACTTGCACGTTTAGCTACAGAAAAATCGCGAATAAAAGCAAAAGATACAGAAGGTGAATACCAAACTAAATCACTAGCTGAATTGACAGAAGTAGCTGAAAAGTTACAGACACAAACAAAAACAGAAGAAGCAGAACTCAAAAGAATTCTTGCGGCAATTAAATCTCAACCAGACCCAGGTAGAATTCGCCAAGAGCGTTATTCGCAAAGTCTATCGTCAAGTTCTTTTGGAAACCTAGGTATGCCCTCTAGGGCCTCCAGAGAAGCTTCTGCAAACATAAGAAAGGAGTTGAATAAGGGATCTGATAAGCTAGCTGAAGAAAAGTTACTTAAAACTATTAGAAAAATGGCAAAAGGAGAAGAAGGAGAAAAAGAAGAAAAACCAAAAAGTGACAAACCATCTACTGCACCCAAAAAATAAAATATGAGTCCTGAAACTATCAAAATAATACAAGAACAAATAGATTCGCTTCCAAAAAAGGTGCGTGAGGTTATTGCTTCTATCGATATCACAAATGAGGTAGCTAACCTTAGAACAAAACACTTTCTTATGCTTGACCAAGTTTCAACACTAGAACTTGAAACAATACTTGCCATGATTGGGTTAGAGCCTACAGAAAACTTTGTCGAAAACATAAAAGACAACCTAAAAATAAGTGAAGAAAAAGCGATTTTAATTGCTAATGATATAAACGAATCAATCTTCAATAAAATCAGACAAGTCATGATGTCAACAGGGGAGGAGAAGATGGAAGACGACAATAACCTAGATCGAGAATCTATCTTGAAGGAAATCGAGAATCCAACACCAACTTTTCCAACAATAAAGATTGAGCAGGTTCCAAAAATACAAAGTAATATCCCAGAAATTGCACCAATACAAACAATTCAAAAATACGCTAGAGTAGAGCCAATAAAAAGCATTATTGAAAAGAAACTCTCTGAACCAACTCACACAGAACCCAAACAAACAGAAATTTTTCTTAAAAAGATTCCCCAGAAAAACTCAGTTGACCCCTACAAAGAGGCAATTTAGCAACTATAAAATCCAAAACAAATACGTTTTGGATTTTTGTTTGATTGTTTATTGTCATACTTTTTCACGAATTTAAACACTAAGGTGATATAAATAACAAAACAAAAACAATATTCTTAATTCATAATTCTTAATCCTCAATTCCTAATTCCTAATTCCTAATTCCTAATTCCTAATTCCATTAACATACGTTATAATATACTTATGCAATATCAAATCCCTCAATTTATCGAAGTTGAAGATCAAATTTTTGGATCCCTAACATTAAAACAATTTATTTATCTTGTTGGTGGGGCAGGAATAGATTATGTTCTATTTCATTTCCTTAACATCTTTCTATCTATTCCTCTCATACTTATTGTATCTGCTTTTGCTGGAATGCTTGCTTTTTATAAGATAAACAATAGGTCTTTTGCAGAAACTTTTGAATCAGCTACTAAGTATTTTTTTGGAGCGAAGCTATATATATGGAAGAAAAACTGGAAAAAAGATAAACAGAAAGATGAGTCTAGAGTAGAAATTCACTCAAAAGAATCTCAATATAAAATCCCCGCAATATCTCAAGACAAACTTAAAGAGCTTTCTTGGAGTTTGGATATTGATGAAAAAATAAAATAGCATCAGAATTATTTTACAAAATTTCTGATATAATAGTATCGTTCGTAAACAATTAACAAACTTTCTTTTGTGTCATTCCGGATTTAGTCCGGAATCCAGTCTGAAAACATAGACCTGGATCCCCGGAGTACCGAGGACGACAAAAAATATAGTCGTTTCACTTCTTATTTTTTAGTCGACTTTATAACTTTCAACTTTATAATTTACTATGTCAAACACAGTAGCAGAAAATGCAAAAGCCACTCAAGAATTCGTACCCATAAAGGAAATTAGGGATGGGGTAGTAATATTAAAAGACGGCTCAATGAGAGCTCTTGTTATGGCATCTTCTGTAAACTTTGCTTTAAAATCAGAGAGTGAACAACAAGGTATACTACTTCAATTTCAAAACTTTATGAATTCTCTTAATTTTTCTATTGAACTTTCTATACAATCAAGACGTTTAGACATACGACCATACCTAGCTCTACTTGAAACAAGATACAAAGAACAGACAAGTGAACTCCTTAAAATTCAAACAAAAGAGTATATTGAATTTGTAAAGAGCTTCACAGAAACAACAAATGTTATGACTAAAACATTTTATGTTGTTGTACCATATAGCCCTCCAGCCTTATTTGCAAAAGATACAGGATTTGAAAATTTACTAAAAGGAAAAACGGCCTCAAAAGAAGATCAAAGAAAATCAGAAACTGAATATTTCGAAGAAGCCAGAACTCAACTAGAACAGCGTATTGGGGTAGTAGAGCAAGGCTTGATTCGATGTGGAGTACGTGTAGCACAACTTGGAACAGAAGAACTTATTGAAGTTTTCTATAAACTTTTCAACCCCGGCGATGTAAATAAGCCGATAATTAACCAAAATTAAAAATATGGGACTCTTAGATTTTTTCAAATCAAAACCAAAAGAAGCGCAGAGAATAACTTCAGTCTTGCCACATGAGATTTTCGAATCAGCAGCTCTAGAGCTACGTGATATTATCGCTCCAAGTGCATTAAAAATCACCCCTCGCGATATTAACCTTGGAGATAAAATCGTACGTACACTTTTTGTCATTTCATACCCAAGATATTTAGCTGATAATTGGTTTTCACCCATTATAAATCTAGATACAATCTTTGATGTTTCTATATATGTTCATCCTGTCGATACAGCTAAAATTTTAAAACAATTTCAAAAAAAAGTTGCCGAGGTTCAAAGTCAAATACAAATCAGAGAAGAAAAAGGATTGGTGAGAGACCCAGTACTTGATACAGCCTACCAAGACATCGAGGCTTTGCGTGATCAACTACAACAAGCTCAGGAACGTCTTTTTGAAGTAGGTTTGTATATTTCAATATACGCAGACAGTATAACTGACTTAGATAAAATAGAATCTGAAATACGTTCAATTCTTGAAGCAAAACTTATATATATAAAACCTGCTCTTTTTCAACAGGAGCAAGGTTTCAGAAGCACTCTCCCTCTTGCAAATGATGAGCTTGGTGTACATTCAAAACTGAACTCATCACCCCTCTCTAGTATCTTTCCTTTTATATCTTTCGATCTCACCTCAGATAAAGGAATTCTTTACGGAATAAACAGACACAACTCTAGTCTTGTTCTTTTTGACAGATTTTCACTTGAAAACTACAACTCAATCACTTTTGCAAAATCTGGATCTGGAAAGTCTTTTGCCACAAAACTTGAAATTTTAAGAACTCTAATGTTTGATGTAAATGTAATTGTTATTGATCCAGAAAGGGAATATGAATATCTAGCAGAAGCAGTGGGAGGAAGATACTTCAATATTTCATTGAGCTCAAATAACCATATCAACCCCTTCGATCTCCCAATAGCCAGAGACGACGAATCTCCTGCCGATGTTTTACGCTCACAAATAATCAATTTGGTTGGTCTTTTCCGAATTATGCTTGGAGGAATAACACAAGAGGAAGATTCAATTATCGACAGGGCTATCACAGAAACTTATGCAATGAAAGACATTACTCCAGATTCTGATTTTAGAGATATTGAACCACCACTTCTTTCAGATTTTGAACTCGTACTCGCTGGTATGGAAGGAGGGGATTCTCTTGTGCAGAAACTTACAAAATACACAAAAGGTTCTTGGGCAGGTTTTCTAAACCAACCATCAAACGTCGACATCAACAAAAACCTTGTTGTATTCTCGATTAGAGACATGGAAGATGAGCTTAAGCCTGTAGCAATGTATATTGTAACTCACTATATTTGGACAGCTATTAGAAGAGAACTGAGGAAACGTCTACTAGTTATTGATGAAGCTTGGTGGATGATGAAATCAGAGGACACAGCATCATTTTTGTTTAGTATGGCAAAGCGAGGACGAAAATACTATCTAGGTCTTGCCACAATTACACAAGACGTGGATGACTTCATTAAATCCCCTTATGGAATGCCGATTATAACCAACTCTTCAATTCAAATCCTCCTAAAACAGTCTCCGACATCAATGGATAATCTGCAAAAAATATTCAACCTAACAGATGAAGAAAAATATCTGCTACTCGAATCAGATGTAGGGGAGGGAATATTCTTTGCTGGACTAAAACATGTGGCGATTAAGATTATTGCTTCTTATACAGAACATCAAATTCTTACATCCGACCCATCTGAAATCCTTGCCATAAGAAAAGCAAAAGTTGATCTAGAAAGATAAAATAAACACAGATAACAAACCCGAAACATTGTTTCGGGTTTATTTATATGTCCTATTATGAAAGAATTGATATAAGTTGTATAATTGATGTAAATATGGATGAAGAATCTCAAAAAAAACCAAAAATATCTAAAACAGATTTTGTTTTGATGCTTGTTGTGGCTATTTTTTTTGATATTGTACTAGCTTTGATACAGCTTATTATAATCGTTGGCTCAGTATCGGCGGAAGTATTTAACGTCGTACCGCTTATGCTTTTTTTCATTTGGTATACACTCAAAGGAATTTCCTTTGCCAACAAAAAGAATTCATTAACTTTTTTTGGATGCGCCTTAATAGAATTTATTCCAATAATAAATGCTCTTCCAGCCTGGACAGCTGAAGTTGTACTAATGTACATATTTCAGAAAAAAGATGTACTTTTAGCAAAAGCAGTAGGAATGGTAGGTGGGGTAGCGGGCATCACAGGCTCAGCAAGTGCAGTAGTCAAAACTGTTGGAGCAAAAAACATAGGGAGAAGTTTAGAACAAACATCAACAAATCTCCGCGAAACAGAAAAAAACATAAGAAGTAACTTTTCTCAACTAAAAGACTCTCAAACACCGACAGTTGGAAACGAAGTAAAGAGAGTTTCCCAATTTCCAGTCAAAAAAGACGAAATACCAACAAACATCTCTAGATTCCCAATATCTAGAAAAGAGTTTGGCCAAAGAACAAAATTTACAGACAATAATCAGGAAGAAACCCCCACAAACATAACTGAATTAACCACAGCCAGTGAAACCTCACACAATGAAGACTGGATTTTTAGAGGAGACAAGGCTGCATAGAATATAACAAGTGTTATTTATATTCAAATAATTAGAACAATTCTTTTTTTATGTTAAAATATAACAATGAAACGTTTTCTATTTATTTTCTCCATAATACTTATTTGTTTTTCCTTCTCTACCCAAAAAATACACGCTCAGTTTGAACCAGCTGAGCCAGTTGATGAAATTATTAAAGTGGAGGTGGTCCCAGAAATACCAAGACAAAATCAAGATGTGAGTATTACGATAGAGAGTTATTCTTATGACCTATCTAGGGCAAAAATATCTTGGTATATAAATAACAAACTAAGAGACTCTGGTATTGGCAAAAGAAACTTTAATTTTACTACAGGGAATATTGGTACCGTTTCAAATATAAAATATACAATAAAAACTTCAGAGGGTGTCTCTTTTGAAAAAAGTATAACAATATCTCCAGGGGATGTAACCTTACTATGGGAATCTACCGGCTATACACCACCTTTTTTCAAAGGGAAATCTCTCTTTTCTTTTGAAGGGCAAGTAAGGTTAGTAGCATTAGCTAATCTATTAAATTCAAAAGGGGTAAAATACAAACCAGAAGAACTTATATATACATGGAAAAGAGGTATGGGTACCGATACTGACGCCTCTGGATATGGTAAAAATGTTTTTTATTGGAATGGTAATGTAATTTCAAGCCCAGAAGAAATACAAGTTGAAGTTTCAAACCTAGAAAACACAACAAAAGCTATTGCCAGTATTGTAATAGAACCAAAAGAACCAGAGATTATTGCTTATGAAAATAATCCATCTTTAGGAATCATGTTTAATGAGGCAATAAGTGGTAGTTTTAACTTAACAGGAAATGAGGTCTCCTTCACAGCAATTCCTTTTTATTTCAACAACCCAGATGGTGAGGGATTATATTCCTGGTATGTAAACGGGAAACAGTCACCTGAAACAACAAGATATATAACTTTTAGAAATACAACGGGAGCAGAAGGATATTCTAAAATAGATTTTGACTTAAGTGGCCAAAAAAGGATTATGCAATCAGCGAGCTCTAATTTTAATATTATATTAGGAGCAAAAAGCACCAATGGGGCTGTTGGCATTTTCAAAAGTTTTTTTGGACAGTAAAAAATACCAACCCTCGAATAAACTTATGAGGGTTTTTACCTTTAATTCCAAAAAATAATAAAGAAAAGTAACTAGCTTTGCTTTTTTTTAAAATTATAAACTTTCAACTTTTTATTTAGTTTGTGCTAAAATGTATTCATGAAGTTTTTCTTAAAAAGATTTCCTATTTTTGCAATTTTTTTGTTTCCTTTTTTTGTATTTGCATCATTTGACTACACCCCCCTCCAAACAGTCACAATGCCCAACAACGAACCCTTGTTTAATAAGGATATGTTGAAATATTTAGCAAACATATATACCATTACAATAGCTTTAGCAGGAGCTTTAGCTGTTGTTAAAATAGTATATGCAGGTATTAAGTATATGACTTCAGAGGCTTTTGGTTTAAAGGCGGAAGCGAAGAAGGAAATACAAGCAGCTTTAATTGGTTTGCTTATGATTTT
>CAIZIN010000006.1 GCA_903933085.1 uncultured bacterium | reverse complement strand
TTTGAATCTGTTAGGTTTTTTGCGGAACCTCCCGCTTTTTTATGTGCCATAGTTTATGTGATATAATTTAAAAACGTCCCATGAGTATACATCCAATCTTACAAAAAATCAAGGCCTTGACCGAGAAAGACGAATTTCAAACCATTTTAATGATATTAATCATTATTTTGGTAGGATTAGCTGGTTTTGGGCTAGGTAAACTATCAGTATCAGATGAGGGTAAGTCAATAATAATTCAAAATGTTGAGAATCAGAGTGAAACAGACCTTTCTAGCCAAAACACTAAAAATCTTGCAGGTGTAGTTACATCAAATATTATAAACTTAAATACTGGAATTGTTGCCTCAAAAAATGGTACTAAATACTATCTACCAGGTTGTAGTGGGGTAGGGAGAATACAAGATCAGAACAAAATATACTTCAACTCTGAAAAAGAGGCACTGGATGCTGGTTATTCAAAAGCTTCGGGTTGTAAATAATCTAGTACCAAATTGTGTGCAGTTAAATAAAAACTCAACTGGTTAAAGTTGAGTATAGTGTTTTTCTTGTTCGTAAATGATTACCCCATCAGCAATAGAGGGATGTCTTTCAACATGAACCTTACATCCGATAAGGATTTTATTTCCGAGACTATTACACGATTCTCCAATACCATAAACATGAACTTCCTTAAGCATCTTACCGTCTTGACCTGTAAGAAGCTTCATAAGGCAATCATGCAAGGGGCAACTTCTTTCAAAATCAGCTCGTAGAATCGCCACGAGTGATACGGGTATAACTTTATCTTGAATTTTAGACATTTTTTACTCCTTCTATCAACTATATTACTCCTTCCTGAAAAAGGGTCAAATATGCCTTAAATTGGCTAAAATTATCCACAGCTAAAACCTATATTATAAGCCATATTATGATAAAAATAGGTGAAAAATGATTGACTTTAAAGGTCGACTATGCTAAGATATATAGGTCTTAGGCAAGTACTAAGACAAGTTTTTTAAAAAGAAATCATGCTTAATTTGGCAGTAGGGATTATGATGTTTGTATCTGGAGCAGCAGCGACGCAGGCTACAAGTACAGGCACTTCTTCCGCACCAATTAGCACATCAACGCCTAAGGTTGTATCTGTCACGAAGGTCGAAACCGAACTCATCAAAACAACCGAGGATCTTGTGCGCGAGGAATTTTCTGATATTCCCATTATGGTTGATATCGCAAAATGTGAATCGCAGTTTACCCAGTTTAACAAAGATGGTTCCGTCCACAGAGGCCGTATTAACCCGGCCGATGTTGGAACTTTCCAAGTTAATGAAAGTTATCACTTAAAGGAATCTGAGAAGTTAGGTCTAGATATCCATACAGTAAGTGGTAACCTCAAATATGCTCGACACCTTTATGAAAATGAAGGAGTTGATCCGTGGAGTGCATCTTCACCATGTTGGGGTAAACGTATTGTAGTTGCAAAGAAATAATCTCACAGAAAACCCCGTCCAGAAATGGATGGGGTTTTTTGATTTACCCACCTAACTTTTTGCTATTGGCTAGTCATTGCAATTTCATATATATCGTGAAAAGGTCTGGCCTTTTTGAATTCTTAAGACCAGACCTTAAAGAAATTTATATGAGATTGTAGTAGCAAAAAGTATTTTTGGGTGTTTTAGGTACAGACATTTGGCACTTGAATTGAGTCTAACATTTCATTCGGAGTTTTTCCATTTAAACCACAATGCTCAAGGTTGTTGTAATAGTCATTCCAAATTCTAATCTTCTTCTTTAAATCATTTGGATTTCTAA
>CAIZIN010000005.1 GCA_903933085.1 uncultured bacterium | reverse complement strand
TGTAAGTAATTTCGGTAATTTCGTTTCCATATTATCAAACTTTCAATTGTTGAGTTTTACTTCTAACACAATATCCAGATGAAACATATCAATTATGTGTTAGAGTGTCAATAAAAAAAACTTTCCGTGAAGAAAGTCTTTTTATTACATTTTTAGTTTTTCATATTAAACTTGATGCTCAATATCTTTTTTTTTCTTAAGAGCAATTCCATGAGCAGAAATAATCGTTTCGTATTCGTCTTTTTCAATTGTTTCAACTTCAATAAGTTTTTTTGCAATAGCGTCAAGTACATGTCTATACTCAACTATTATTTTCTCAGCTTTATCATATGCAGTCTTCATAATTAAAGAAACTTCTGAATCAATATCAGCACCCATTCTTTCGGAATATTCTTTTCCATCCATTCCCTGACCTCCGAATAAAGGCTTGCCTCCAGCCCCCTCAAGAGCCATAGCGCCAATCTTATCCGACATACCATATCGAGTAACCATATCTCGCGCCAAAGCCGTAGAGACTTGTAGATCGTTAGACGGACCAGTTGTCACATCTCCGAAAATCATTTTCTCAGTAATATACCCCCCTAGCGACATTGCGATATCATCCATAAATTCATTTTTGGATTGTAATTTTCTATCTTCCAGTGGAAGTTTCAAAGTATAACCAGCAGCACGTCCTCGAGAAATAATAGAAATCTTATGTACAGGATCTGCATAAGGAAGTACTGACGCAACGATAGCGTGACCTGCTTCATGATAAGCTGTGATTTCTTTTTCTTTTACAGAAAGCAAATGGCTCTTTCTTTCAGGACCGAGCATAACTTTTTCAATTGCACGTATTAAGTCAAATTGAGCAATCTTTGTGCGACCTTCGCGAGCAGCAAGAATAGCACCTTCATTCATAAGTGAATATAAATCGGCTCCAGAAAATCCAGGTGTACGTTCTGCAAGTACTGCAATATTTACATCCTCTGCAAATGGCTTTCCTCGGGAATGGATTTTTAGAATTTCTTCACGATCACCCCTATCAGGCAAATCGATAACAACCCGCCTATCAAATCGCCCCGGTCGCAAAATCGCAGGGTCAAGGACGTCAGGTCTATTTGTTGCAGCCATCACAATAACTTTTTCTGTTGGTTCAAAACCATCCATCTCTACTAGTATTTGATTTAATGTTTGCTCTCTTTCATCATTTCCCCCACCCATTCCTGTTCCTCGTGTTCGGCCAACAGCATCAATTTCATCGATGAAAATAATAGCCGGAGCTGCTACTTTCGCCATTGAGAAAAGATCTCTCACTCGTGAAGCTCCAACACCAACAAACATTTCCACAAACTCTGAACCAGAAATTGAGAAGAATGCTACATTAGCTTCTCCAGCTACTGCCCTTGCTAAAAGCGTTTTTCCTGTACCAGGAGCGCCCATAAGTAGAATACCTTTTGGAATCCGCGCACCAATATCAAAAAACTTTTTAGGACTTCGTAAAAAGTCTACAATTTCTTTAAGCTCTTCCTTTGCCTCCTTGGCTCCAGCAACATCATTAAATGTCACTCTTGTCTTTTTATCATTCGGAGGAGTGATTCTAGCTTTTGATTGTCCGAATGTTAATGCCTGCATACCAGCACCCTTTACTTGACGAGAAAGATACCATAGAAAAAATAGAACAAAAATAATTGGCAATAAAAATGGAGCGAGGTTTAAAAACCAATACAAAAACCCTGACTCATTTTTTATATCAATTGAAACAGCAGAAAGAGTAGTTGAGGCAATTCCATATTTTGCAAAAGTCTCAGTAACGGCTGTGCCAACTTCTTTTTTAGACTTTTTTACCTCAGCAGTCTTCCCTTCCTCTGCTTTATAAGTTATTTGCAATTCTTCACCTGAAACAACGATAGAAGCGACCTTACCTGAGGAAACATCTTGTGCTACTTGAGAGAGAGGAATTTCTGGATTACTTTTATTTGCTTCACTTACATAAGAGAATAAGGCGCCGATGATTAAAAATATAAATAAAGCTGTGAGTAAATTTGAGGTCATTCCACTA
Organism: uncultured bacterium; assembly: GCA_903933085.1. Classification (GTDB taxonomy): domain Bacteria; phylum Patescibacteriota; class Minisyncoccia; order Phycocordibacterales; family CAIZIN01; genus CAIZIN01. Next base: position 586 of record CAIZIN010000005.1, on the reverse strand, counting down.
CCAGGTCTCTTAGTTTTTACTTTTGGTTCTTTTTGCTTTTGTTGTGGGTCTTTAATTGCCATATAGCCTTCAGTATAACAGAAAACCTATTCTATGCTATATTTATCCTATGTCTCTTGTGCAGAATAAAAAAATTGGTTTAAGTTATGAAATCATAGAAAAATATGAGGCAGGTATTGTGCTATCTGGTTCTGAAGTGAAATCTTTACGTAATAAACACGGAGAGCTTGGTGGTGCACATGTGCTTATACGTGGAGGAGAAGCTTTTGTTGTTGGCCTTGAAATACCGCCATATCAGCCCAAAAACATCACCACAGAATATGAGCCCGCCAGAACAAGGAAGCTAATCCTCACCAAAAAGGAGATTTATGAAATTGAAAGAAAGACATCCGAAAAAGGTTTGACTATTATACCCGTTTCGTTGTATAATAAGGATAAGCTCATCAAGCTAGAAATAGCCATTGGACGAGGTAAAAAGAAGTTCGATAAACGTCAAGATATCAAAAAAAGAGATACTGAGCGTGACATCGGAAGAACATTGAAAAACTAATATTTTAAAATTCGAAGCACGAAATCCCTGGCCGGA
>CAIZIN010000004.1 GCA_903933085.1 uncultured bacterium | reverse complement strand
GATACGATTTACAATTAAAAATTAGCATGACTTTTATGGTTCTATCGAATTTTGGAATGCTAATACTTGTATTAATGGGTTACGGTTTGATTACTGTGTTATTGTTTCAATTAATACTAATAATCTTGAATGGTTTTACTTGCTTAATCATTGTAAAGAAAGTTTTTCCTGTTATGAAATTCAAATATGAATGGGATAAAGTTGAAATATCGAAGAACTACAAGTTTGGAGTATCTGTAGCTTTCAATGATCTAGCCAGCTCATCACTCGTGCATTTTGATAAATTATTAATACCTTTTTTTCTAGGTAATGCCCAATTGACCTACTACAGTGTACCGGGCAGCGTAGCGACAAAAGTTTCTAGTATTTCGGGAACTTTTTCCTCACTACTCTTCCCTATTACCGTAAACTTACATGCATTAAAAAATATAGAGAAAATTAAAAGAGTTTACATAAGATCAGTCAGACTGATTACAATTTTATCAGCGTCCATATCTCTCTCTATAATTTTTACAGCGGATAAGATACTGTTTTATTGGCTTAACGCAGACTTTGCCGAAAAATCTCTAATCTCCTTAATACTATTAGTTTTAACTAATTTCATCTTAGCTTTATTTAGCCCCTTATCCAATTTACTGAAAGCGATGAACAAGATGAAATTTTTAACAGCGGGTTCATTTGCAATGGCATTCATAAACATAGTAACATTATTAATTTTTCTGCCGAAATATGGCATCAACGGTGCCGCTTTATCATATTTAATTTCTGTTTTATTCATTTTTTTCATGTTTAGTTATGCAGAAAGAAAATACTTTCACATACATAGCAATGTTCATTCAAAACTAATTATAAAAATATTAGTAACAACAATACCGTTCTTTTTTATAGTTAAATTATTATTATACCCCTTAATAACAAGCTTTTTCACATTAGCCCTAATTGGTCCGACATGCATATTGATTTATATATTTCTTTACAAGATATTTGGTTTTTTTGAAAATGAAGATTGGGCTGATTTTAAGATTGTAGTTTTTAAAATATTATCAAAATTTAGATTCATAAATAAAAAAAATGTATAAAAAATACTTTTGCACCTTTGCTGACTCGAGAATGAAAAAATCGCTTGACAGAATCGAGGGACAAGCGATGAAATTAAATTTTTTCGATGATATTTTTATTAACGATGAAAATAATTTAGATCATGATTTTCGAGAATTCTTCAAAAATAAACTAGTAAAAGGTACTCGTGGATATGGTTATTGGGTTTGGAAACCTCAAATAATCTTACAGGCACTCAAAAAAATGCAAGACGGTGACGTATTACTTTACGCAGATGTGGGATGCCACATCAACAGTAGTGGATTAGATCGCATGAAGTATTACTTTGACAGAGCAAAAAAGACAGAAAAGGGCTTATTTGTTTTTCAAGAAGAAAAGAGGTCCGAGGATACCAACCTAGAATATTATCAGGGAAATCTTGAAAGTAGTTTTACTAAAGGAGACTTATTTGATTATTTTGGTGTACGTGATAACCAAATGATATACAACACCGGCCAAATCGCAGCGACATGTTTTTTTATTGTTAAAAGTGAACAGTCTATCAAGATTATTAATGAATGGTTACATGTTTTCAAATCTAATTTTTCACTAGCAGATGGCTCACCATCAAAATCAATGAATTTCGAGGATTATCGAGAACATAGACATGACCAAAGTATATTTTCAATACTATGTAAAATAAATGATATCGAAACAATATCGAGTTACGAGATATGGCAGCGCGATTGGAGAAAACTTAAAAATTATGCTATCCTAGCAAAAAGAGATAAGGACTTAAATCTCTTTTGGCGAGTTGAAAGGAAATTGCGAAACTTGATTCAACGGAATTAACATAATCGTCCTAATATAAAAGAAGCAAACAATATCATGAGCATAATATGGCAATCAAATACAAATAAGAGATCTGAAAATTTCGAAAAAGTTAAATCTTTCTTAAAAGAAAGGAGGATTGAAAATCCAAATTATAAGGTTTTAGACGCAGGAGGAGCTGGTAATCCATGGGCTGCGGAATATACAAATGCCTATCTCGATATACAAGATGTGCCTGGTAAAAGAGTTATCGTTGGCGATATTCAATCACATGAAGTTTGGGAGAAAATTAGTAAAGAAAATTTCGATTTTATAATTTGTACACACACCCTAGAAGACATAAAGAATCCTGGTTTTGTAATTGAAAATATTATCAAAAATTGTAAAGAGGGTTTTATCGCTGTTCCAAGTAAGCATACAGAAATGAGCCACGTTGAATCTTTAAAATACCTAGGATATTGTCATCATCAATACGTTTTTGCAATGCAAGATGATATCTTTTTAGGATTGAGAAAATTTGTATTGATGCAACATTTTATTAAATTTACAAACTTACTACCTGGAAT
>CAIZIN010000003.1 GCA_903933085.1 uncultured bacterium | reverse complement strand
TATTGCATAATGTGTAAATAAAAATTTTGAAGGATGAATATATCCTATAGTATATCAAACTTTTTTATTTTTATATCTCTTTATAATAAACCACGCCAATAACGCAAGAACTAGAACAATAGTCAAAATAAATATATTTCTTTCGTAACGGACAAAGAATTTTGAATATACTTTGTATTTATTACCCAAATACCAACCTGCGAAAGCATAAGTTGTCGCACGAACAAAAGAACCCATAAAAGTAGCAGTTATGTATCGTAAAATATTTACTCTCAAAAGACCACAAGCCGCATTTATAAGCATATTTGGAATGAGCGGAACAGAACGCATGATAAATATATAAAACCATTCTCTTTTTGTCTTTTGTAAACGATTGTGAAATTTTTCTATTGAGCTCCAAGACAGACCAAAATATTTTCCAACTTTTTCAATAGCGGGCTTACCCCCAAAATACCCTATTGAAAAAACCACAAGCGAACCAAGCATTACTCCAAAAGCTTCAGGAAGAGATATGAGAAAAAGGATTTTAAAAATAAGAGTGAAAGAAAAAGATAGATGATCAACAAACCAAAAACTTGCAGCTAAAATCATTCCCACAGAGGGGAAAGGGCCTACTATTTCACCAATAAAAGATCCTAAGAAAACTCCCAAAGCTCCAAGTGGGACAAGACTATTCTGTGCAAAATGAACTAATGATGAGAACATTTATCCTTCTAAGTTTTTATTTATAAAAAAGTTGTATGATCGTTTCATATATTTACTAGTCTATCAAACATGTCGAGCATGGTAAATTAAGCCTTTTCTATTACCAACTTTTTCGCATTATGCAATACAATTTTCTTTATTATATCGTTTACTTCGTTAACGCATATTCCACTACCTTATTATTCGTCACACATTTAGGTATTGCATAATGTGTAAATAAAAATTTTGAAGGATGAATTATTTAGCCATAAGTCTTTGATGCTCCTCTGTATTTAACTCTCCACATTTTTTCCATTTCTTTCCACTTCCACACGGACATAAATCATTCCTTCCAACTTTATCTGCAGATCTTACAATTTGTTTTGGCATATCAGAGCCTTTATTTTCAGAGGTTACAATTTCAGCTTGTCTCACCACAGCTTTCATTCTCTCTTCTTCTTGTCTAAAAGCATTCGAAACAACATGAGGAATAAGCTTGATCACCTGATCCATAATTGAAATTTGTAAATCTTTAAACAACTGCAAACTTTCTTTTTTATATTCGATTAGAGGGTCACGTTGACCATAAGCTCGCAAATTTACACTTCCACGCAAATAATCCATCATTTCCAAATGATCCACCCAGAAAAGATCGATACTTTGTAAAATCAAACGTCGCAAAACAGAAAGGAATTCTTCATCCCCCATCTCTGTTCGCTTAGCCGAAATAACTTCAGATTCTTCATCCGTTGCAAAAGCCATAATCTCAACATACTCAGCCTCCAAATCTTCCACTGCACCCATCAGTACTTTATATCGTCTTGCGTAAATAGCCGTTCGTTGATGATTAAGCACATTATCATATTCAAGCACATGCTTTCTCGCATCAAAGTTAAATCCTTCAATTTTTGTCTGAGCATTTTCAAGTGCGCGAGTAATAAAACCATTTTCAATAGGTTCATCTTCTGGAATATTTAACTTCGCCATCATTTTTTTGACGGTGTCAGATGCAAAAATTCTCATCAGTGAATCTTCAAGTGAAACAAAAAATTGAGTAGCGCCTGGATCACCTTGGCGCCCTGATCGTCCTCGAAGTTGATTGTCAATTCGTCTTGCATCATGACGCTCAGTTCCCAAAACAAAAAGTCCACCCACTTCTTTTACATCCTCAGCTTTCGCTTTAACAAATGGAACACCTCCGAGTTTAATATCTACACCACGGCCAGCCATGTTGGTTGCTATAGTTACAGCACCTTTTCGGCCGGCATTTGCCACAATCTCCCCTTCCTTTTCATGGTTTTTTGCATTAAGCACAGTATGGGGAACACCTTGTTGTGTCAAAAATTGTGAAAGTAATTCGTTTTTTTCAATAGAAACAGTACCGACCAAAACAGGCTGGCCATTTGAGTGCAATTCTTTTACTTTTTTTGCGATAGCTTTAAACTTTCCAATTTCTGTTTGAAAAATCAAATCGTTAAAATCTTTTCTTGCGATAACTTTATTCGTTGGCACAGCCACAACCTCAAGACCATACACTTTGAAAAATTCTTCTTCACTTGTTTTTCCAGTACCTGTCATACCACCAAGTTTCTTATACATTCTAAAATAATTTTGATATGTAATAGACGCAAACGTACGAGACTCTTTCTGTACATCTACACCCTCTTTGGCTTCTATCGCTTGATGCAAACCTTCAGACCATCTCCTCCCTGGTTGTAAACGTCCAGTGAACTCATCCACAATCACAATCTCCCCATCTCGGACAACATAATCTTTATCTAAACTATACAACGCCTTAGCCCTCACAGCAGTTTCTAGATGATGCACATATTTAATTCCTCTTTCTGTATAAATATTTTCAACACCAAGCATTCTTTCGGCTTTTGTAATTCCTTCGGGAGTAAGCTGTATCGCCTTTAACTTTTCATCAACAGTAAAATCCTCATCTTTATTAAATTGTCTTGAGATGCCAGCAAATTTAATATATAGATCTTCAGATTCAACAGTGGGAGCAGAAATAATAAGCGGAGTTCTTGCTTCATCAATTAAAATAGAATCGATCTCATCTACCACAGCATAGTTGAGTGCCCGTTGACGTAAATCTTTTTGTTCATATTCAATATTGTCACGCAAATAGTCAAAACCAAATTCACTGTTTGTTCCATAAGTAATATCTGCCATGTACGCATCATGTCTTGTGCAAGGTCGCAAGAATTCATATTTTACTTTATATGAACCAACCTGATCCCTTTCTTCATCAGCCTCCTTATGAGCGGGGTCATATATATATGATGAGTCATGGTTGATCACACCAACAGAAAGACCGAGCAAAGAATATACTTGACCCATCCAAACAGCGTCACGTCGCGCTAAGTAGTCGTTCACAGTCACAACGTGAACACCCTTACTTGTAAGGGCATTTAAATATACAGGAAGAGTTGCAACCAAGGTTTTACCTTCTCCAGTTCTCATCTCGGCAATCTTATGATCATTTAGGAGCATTCCTCCAATAAGTTGCACGTCATAATGTCTTTCACCAAGGGTTCGGCGAGAAGCTTCTCGAACCAAAGCAAAACCACGAGCTAAAACTGTTTTTAACTCAACACCATCTACAAGTTCTTTTTTAAGCCCTTCAGTTCGGTCTTTTAGTTCAGCATCAGAAAGAACCGTGAGTTCTGCTTCTAAAGCATTGATTTCCTCAACAGTTTTGGCATATTCCTTAATTAATTTTTCATCTTTGTTTCCAAATATCCATTTAAGCATAGTTTCATTATACTACCAGAAATACGTGGCTGGGTACAGCCCGCAGACTTACGCGGACTAAACGCAGACCGACGCAGACTAAATTAATTCTACTTGTTGTAGTTATTGTAAATATTCAAAATATTCTAGATGTTAAACCCTCTGTCATTCCTGCGAAGACAGGAATCTAGTCTGAAAATTCGGACTTGGATCCCCGCTGAGTACAGCGAGGATGACAGAAGGATGGATAAACAAAAAACCCCGCGTCACGGAGTTTTTTGTTAGTAAGAGAAGAAATATTATTTCTTTCCTTTCTTTGCAGCTTTTTTAGCTGGCTTCTTTGCAACTTTCTTTGCAACTTTCTTCTTTGCAACCTTCTTTGCAGCTTTCTTTTTTGCCATTTTATTTTTTGTCCTATGCCTTTCGACACAAGATTAAAATTATTTTTTAACAAGTGTAAGAGGTGACCTCTTCCTCTTACGAACTTACATACATTATCTCATACATTTTAATTTTATTAACCGCGGGTTTACCGAACATAAAAATATAATCATACTTTGTTTTATATTCATTCAATTCTATTAAATATCTTATCCTGGACATAACATCATATAATTCATCTAAACCAGTCTGTTTGTAAT
>CAIZIN010000002.1 GCA_903933085.1 uncultured bacterium | reverse complement strand
TTTATCTCAGAAAAAACAACTTATATTCCAAATGGAATTACTCCGATAAATTTTATATCAAAAGATGAATCGAGAATTAAGCTTTTGGGAAATGAATACGACGGAATATTAATTGGGACTATTGCCGAACTGAATCACAACAAAGGTTTAGAATTTTTAATTAATTCCTTTTCATATCTGAAAGATGAAAATATTAAGTCTGTTATTATTGGAGATGGAGAAAAACTAGAAGAGCTCCGGAAATTAAAAATAAAACTAAATGCACCAATAATTTTTACCGGAACACTACCTATCGCCGGAGAATACTTAAAAGCCTTTGATATTTTTATTCTTCCATCACTAAAAGAAGGACTACCCTATGTACTCATCGAAGCAGGTTTTGCTGGACTTCCTGTGATCTCGACTACAGTTGGAGGTATCCCTAACCTAATCGAATCTGGAGTTTCTGGAACCTTAGTTCCGCCAAAAGATCCTAAAGCATTAGCTTTTGCAATTGAACTATATTTACAAGATCCATCACTTAGAGAAATGCATGGAAGAAAATTAAAAGAAATCGTGGAAGGAAATTTTAGTTTAGATCAAATGGTGGAGAAGACTAGAATAACTTATAGCAGATAACTCATAATGAGTAACAAAATAGATGGTGCGCAAAGCACACCATCTATTTGTATTTTTTGCTAGTAGCTAGAGCCTGGCATCTAACAGCTATTAAATCAACCCTGATCCCTTTAAAATCTTCACAAATTTGGAAGCTCGATCGAATTCATTTTTGAATTTTTCAAAACTGGCTGCAGAAGGAGAAAAAAGAATATGAAGTTGGGTTTCTTTAGGTTTAGATACGGCGGTGGCGAATTTTTTGGAGACAATAAGGTTTGGATTCTCGGAATTTTTTAAGAATGCAGATGAAGAGACTGGATTCCGGCCTTCGCCAGAATGACAGAAGGGTGCGGGAATGACAGAAAATGCGGAAATCGCCTTCAATATTTCTTCATACGAATCAAATATCCGAGGATTTATCTGTTTCCCTAAATCAGTCTTTGATTGATCGGGCGAACGAGTTTTCTCAACTCGTTTTAGCCAATACCTCTCTTTTGTAAGAGCTTTTATCATTTTTAAAGTTGCACTTCCAGATAGTAAAAATAGATTTTTCGGATCAATTTCTTTGGCTACTTTTTTAGCCCAAACACCATATTCCAAATCTTTATCAGTACCTCCGGTTATAAGCACTTTATCACCCTTTGGAATACCCTTGTAGGCGTCTAAAAGGGCCACTGTAGCATCGGGAGAGGTAGCAGCGCCATCATTGACCACCTTAAGTTTTTTAGCCTCAAAAATGACCTCCTGACGCAAAGGAATCTGTGGCAATGTATCAATTTTACCGAATAATTCTTGCCAAGATCCAGCATATAAATATGAGGCAGTGAGTGCTGTTAGGAGATTAGCATTATGAGCAACATCTTCAAAAGGTGATGTTCCTACAACGACATCTTTTGTCTCCCTCCAAACCAACTTGTCTCCCTTCAAATACATTCCTTTTTTACCTTTAGCTAATGGTTTTAATGAAAACCAATATATCTGGGCTTTTGGTTTTTGCTTTAAGAAAAAAGCACTCCATTCATTATCAGCATTTAGAATCAAAAAATCTTCAGATGTTTGATTTAGAAAAATATTAGCTTTTGCTTTCGCGTACTTTCCCATTTTTTTATATCTATTTAAATGATCGCGGTAAAGATTTGTTACAACAGCGACTTTAGGAGCAAGATTCCCTTTCTGTACAAACTCCAATTGAAAAGAAGAGAGCTCCAAAGCAAAAAGATTTGTTTTCTGATTTACAATTTTAAGTAATCCATTTTCTGGCATGTTCCCTCCAACAGCAGAGCCATTCAAAAAATGATGTATCCAAGTTGTTGATGTTGTCTTCCCTCTCGTACCTGTTACGGCAATATATTTAGGTGTTTCTTTTTTTTCCTTCAAAACAGAAAGAAAAAGTGAAAAGTCATTATAAACTTCTTTTTTCATTGCAAGAGCTTTTTTCACCCATTCGCTTTCGTATGCAACCCCCGGGTTAAAGATAACAGCATCAACTTTTTTAATATCAGTATCTTTATGTTGTCCTAATGTATATGAGATATCTTTGGGAAGTTTGGCTATCGAGGGAGCTAGATGCTCTTTACTTTTTGAATCTGTAACAGAAAGCTTAACTCCTTTTTTTAAAAGAAATTTTGCGGTTTCAACTCCACCACCAAGTATCCCAAGGCCAAATAGTAATGTTTTTTTATTTTTCCACATTTATCCCGTTAGAGGTTTATTTAATAATCTTTTTACTAACAATACCTACATTTTACCAAATCATCCCGAAGCTTCAAACTATACCTATGATAAACTTCTAACGGGAAATTCAAAAAATAATCTACTGGGCTATTCTATCATTTTTCAATATCAATACCAGCAATTCCCATTACTCCCGTTAGAGATAAAAAACTCTTTAATCTGTTTTTAAGATAACGCTTACCTGGACCTGATTTTAAGTACTTCTCTCTTACTCTCGCATCATGTTCGTTTATACAAGCCTCGTAATAAATTATATCGTAGGGGATTTTATCTCTTGTATAACCCGACTGCCCTTTATTATGTTGATTAAAGCGTTTTCGGAGATCTCTAGTTGACCCCGTGTACCAACTGTCGTCTTTTCTACTCTTTAACACATAGACATAGTTCATAACGTTTTGATATCTAACGGGATTAATCCTCTATACTCAAAATATCTCTCAATTCTTTTTCTGGAATTTCCTGAACTTGTCTATTTTGACTTACATGGTTAGTTTGATTTGTTTGTTGTGTTTGTTGTGTTTGTTGTGTTTTTTCAGAAGAATTTTCTTGTCGCCTCTTTTTTTCTTCAAACTTTCTTTCTTGAGATTTGACTTCAAAATTTTCCAGAGGTCGGACTTCCCCAGCTTCGACTTCAAATTTTTCTAGAATTTTTGTTTCTGGACCAATACCAATGTTTGCTTGAGTCAAAACCGACTGCAAAGCCGATCTTAAATCCGAAAGGCTTTCTTGAGTAACACCTTTTTTGTCTTTCTTATCACCGCCAGCTACACCAGCTTTAGGTTCTTCTTTTTTCAAAAAATTTAATGAGATAGCTTTTCGGAGTTCGAGTTCACGTTCGAGATGTGCTTTTTCTTTTTCTTCATCGGACCCATGTGTTAATGCTTTTTTGAAAGGATTATGAACCTCATCTTCTTTTTTTACAAAATTATTTTTTCTTTCTAAAGATTCATTCATACCTCTTTTAGGTTGAGATCTTTCTTCTGATCTATTTTCTTGTTGTGAAGAATGGTTTGATTGCAATGACTGTGTGGAACTAGAATTCCGTGGCTTGGAATCAAAATTTCTTCCTTCACTTCTTCCATTTCCATTTGATGAGTCAGATCTACTTTTAGATGCGTGCATTCCACCATTTCCGCCACTATTAAAACCTCCTCCGTTTCGTCCACTACCATTTTCATAATTTCCACTTCTTCCCCCATCCTTGCCTGCATTTTTTTTATCTTTCTCAACTTCTTCAATAGGTCTGTGCCAATCCTTAATTTCATCTTCCACACCAGGTCTTGGACGAGCAAATTGTGAACGAGAAGTATCAATAATTTCGGGAACAAAATTTGGAACTGGTGTTGGCGGGGTATTAATTGTATTTGCAGAAAAAGGTTGTGAACCAACTCCGTCAATCATAAGTCTTAAATAAATCTGAAATTTGTCTAAATTCACAATATCTTCCATAGTAAACACTGGCGCAAATTCTTTTTCAAGCGCTTCTGCATCATATGCACCAACTCTAAAAGTAACCATCGAACCAACGTTACCAAAAACTGCTGCCTTCACCTCCTCTGTCATTTGCTCAATATATTGATGTGCAATAGTTAAATTAAGTTTATACTTTCTAGCCTCCGAAAGAATGTCAGCAAAAGATTCATTGGCAAAGTTTTGGAATTCGTCCACAAAAAGGTAAAAATTTGGAAGGTTTTTTAAATCTCTCTCTGCAACATCAGCACGACTCATTGCTCCTAAATATAATTTAGTAATAAGCATACCTCCAAGTAAGTTTGCATTTGCTTCTCCCATTCTTCCTTTGGAAAGGTTAACTATGATGATTTTTTTCTCATCCATCATATGACGAATATCAAAAGTTGATTTTGGCTGACCAATAATATTTCGAATTAGTGGATTCGACACAAACTGACCAATCTTATTTTGAATAGCAGCTCCAGCCTCTTGCATGTATCGCTCACCATACTTTGCAAACTCATCAACCCAAAAAGATTTTACAGAAGGGTCCGAAATATTTGAAACAACTTTATTACGATAATCTTTATCAGCTAGCATTCTGTTTACACCAAGAAGTGTAGAATCTGGATATTCCAAAAGAGCAAGGAGAATATTATTTAAAATATATTCCATTCTTGCACTCCATGCATCAACCCAAATCTTTTTGAAAGCCGACATCATGCCGTTTGCAACAAGGTGTCTTTTATCCGGACCAACATCTTCCATCACATTAAATGACACAGGATAATCTAGGTCGAAAGGAGCAAAGTATAAAACATCTTTAATACGACCTTCGGGCACATACTCCAAAAGAAGTTCAGCAGTTTTTCCATGGGGATCAATGAAAGCTATTCCATTACCATTCTGTATGTCTTGGATAGCAAGATTTTCAAGTAGGGTAGATTTACCCATACCTGTTTTACCGATCACATAAACATGACGACTACGATCTCTGGCTTTAATACCAAAGCGTAGACGCTTGTTGCGTGAATCAGTCTCGGCAAAATATGTTACTTGCTCATCATCCATAATATTTATGCTAATTATACTTTAGTTTTATACAAACATCCACATTTAAACCGAGATTTATTAATTGTATGGAGTAAAATCCGAAATCTGAAGCACGAAATCCGAAACAATATTAAAATTCAAAATGAAAAATTCAAAACAAAATTCATTGTATTTGTTTAATATTTAAATATTTGAATTTAGTATTTGTTTCGGATTTCGAATTTTGTGCTTCGAATTTTTAAATACAAACCTGGATCCCCGCTGACTACAGCGAGGATGACAATGCAGGATACTTTTTCATTTACAACATTAGAACATATCGAGCAATCTTTATTCCTTAACAAACGCACCTACTGTATATTTATTCGATGGTGCCCAAACCATCCAAGAAGTAAGTCCAACGTCATATGTTGCTTTAATCTCTGCCTTAACTTCTGGAATATCATAAGTTCCTCCGTAATCAAAATCTTGAATCCATGTCCTAAGCTTTAACCTACTTTGTGGCTCGTGAGTATATAGAACTTTTTTTGAAGATGTACCTAGATCAATTTTTGTATTATCAAGCATTGCTACGGCTGTTGTCGTTGCTTCAGCCCTTTCTACCGCCCTTTTCATCACAAATTTAGTTAATTCATATGGAACTGTATTTGGATTTTTCCATCCATTGAAGTTTGCAGGATAATGGGAGGGGTACACCATCGGTGCTACATAATCAAAATATGGTAATGTTCTTTCTAAAACTTGTCCAATATTTAAATCGTCATTATTTGTTGTAACCATTCCAAAAAGATCAGCGGATGTTGGAATATTTGATTTCTTCATTTCAACACTCAAATATTTAAAAAACTTTTCAAGTTGATCTGCCTTTGAACCTGAGGAAAGCGTATATTTTGCATCCTTCATATTTCCATCTGAAGGAAATCTTATGTAATCAAAGTTTATTTCATCAAAACCAATACTGTACGCATCTCGAGCGATAGCTATTGTATAATCCCAAGTCCCCTTTCCTCCTACATCAAGAAAACTTAAACCCTTTCTGTCTTTCCAAGGAAGCCCTGTTGCAATGCTTTTTACAGCAAGTTCAGGGTGAAGCTTTGTAAAATGCGGGTCCTGAAAGACAGTCACGCGAGCAATAGCATAAATATTTTTAGAATGAAGCTCTTGCAAAAACTCTCTCATATCTCTCGCACCACACTTTGCAGAATCCCAAGCATGTTTTAAATTTGGATCAGTTGGCTCATATGAGAGTGTCCCAGAAAAATCCTTTACATCAATAATAATAGAATTCACTTCGGTTGTATCCGCAACTTTTACTAATGATGCTCGAAAATCTTTTGTTCCGACAACACAACTAGACATATAAATAGCTTTAAGTGGCTCTGGTGTAGGTAAATGCTTTACTTCATTTTTATTAATCTCTTCAGTTGAAGTAGATGACGCAAGAGCATTTTCATTTACAACCATCGGTTTTCCATTGTTGTCTTTAAGGGCAAATATCTTAGGCGTAATAAAAAATAATCCTATCAATACAACAATAATGCCAACTGATACTAAAGTCTTAACTTGGGTTTTATTCATATACTATTCTTTATTTAAAATTGAAAAATCATCTTTTGTTTCATTCCTTTCCTCACCTTGCTTTTCACTTACAATTCCGATAGTTTTTTCGACTTGAGATTCTTTAAAGGTTGAGTATTCTACCGGCTCCTTATGCAACCTATATGTACCAAAAGCAATACAAAGGCCAAGTATATAAGTAACCATATCACGTATCCAAGAAGGTATACCGAGAAGTGGAATAAGGGCGACTAAAACACCGAGAGTGACAATGGTCTTATAACTTTTTAAGTATTTTGCGATAATCATGATTTGGATATTATACCCGAAAACAGGTCAAAATTCAAAAGGCAAAACTTAGAAGTCAAAGTAAAAACTAAAAACTTTTTAAGTCTAACCCAACATAAAGGCAGGACTCTGAATTTAACTTTTGAATTTTTACTTTCAATTTTGCCTTTTGACTTTTAAGTTTTGACTTATGTCTTAGCTGAGACAATCACCACAAATTCCCCTCTTGTTTTTTCTGGAGTATCTGTGAGAATTTTTAATAATTCTTCAGCGGTTCCAACAAGCGTCTCCTCAAACATCTTTGTAATCTCCCGAGCAATCACGACTTTTCTTTCAGGCATAAATTTTTTCAAAGACTCGAGCGTTTTTAAAATTCTATGTGTTGATTCATAAAAAACCATAGCTCTTTCTGATTCGAGTATTTCTTTAAACAAAGTCTCTCTGCCTTTTTTGTGTGGTAAAAATCCTAAAAAAGTAAAATCCTGTACGGGCACGCCAGCAATAGAAAGCGCAGACGTAAGCGCACTCGCCCCTGGCACCGCTACAATTTTTATCAAGGTCTGACCTTGATATTCTTTATCAAGGTCAGACCTTGATAATGCTTCGCGGATTTTTGAAACAAGGAGTGAGCCTGGGTCCGAAACTGCGGGGGTACCTGCATCAGAAACTAACGCCAAGACCTTGCCTTGGTTAAGAAGTTCAATTATATAATCGACTTTTTGAAGAGTGCTGTGGGCATGATAACTCAAGGTCTTTGTGTGAATATCGTAATGATTCAAAAGTTTTTTTGTCACCCGAGTATCCTCACAAAGTATCACATCAACTTCCTTGAGAATACGAAGAGCCCGAAGAGTAATATCTTCTAAATTTCCTATTGGAGTTCCAACGACATATAAATTAGACATAGGAACACATTACCTCATATGGGCTATTTTGTAAATTTTTACATGAATAAAGAAGAGCTTTTCCATAGGAAAAGCTCTTCTTTATTTTATGTATTTTTAATTTGCTTCACAAATCAAGAAGTTTTTCACCTACCTCATAAATATTTCCCGCTCCCATCGTGACAAAGATATCCCCTTTAACTAAAGTTTCACTTGCATAAACGGTCAAGTCAGTAAATGAATTAAATACTTGAACATCTTCTGAGTGAGCGAGCATTTCATCTCTTAAAATTTCCGATGAAATTGTCCCATCATTTTTCTCTCGAGCGGCATATATCGGAGCCAGTAAAATTTTATTAGCATTTGTAAAAGCGCCGGCAAATTCTTTTATATGATCTCTGGTTCTAGAATACAGATGTGGTTGGAAAGCGACAATTATTTTTTCAGTAGGATATTTTTTTCTTAACGCGTCTAATGTCGCTTTTATCTCTGTCGGATGGTGAGCATAATCATCGTAAACTATTGCACCAGACTTTGTTTCACCTTTTAGTTCTTGCCTTCTCCATGTGCCCTTAAAATCTTTCAAGGATTCAGCTGCTTTTCTTGGTGTAATACCTAATGCATGAGCAACAGCAATAGCAGCACCCGCATTTGATTTATTATAATCACCAAAAACACCTAGCTCAAAAGACATTTCTCGATAGGAAGAATAATCAACAAGTTTTGCGTCAATATCAGAGACTACAGGTCGAACATTTTCATTCAATACATCAGCAATTAGATAATCTTCACTTCTTAACTTCCCAGCAAACTCACCGAAGGCTGATTGAATATCTTTCAAGTCTTTAAAATAATCTAAATGATCTTCATCAATATTTGTTATTACAACCATTCTTGGGTGAATATTTAAAAATGAACGTCGATACTCGCAAGCTTCCACCACTAAATACGGTCCCTTCCCAGAAATAAAATTACTTTTTTCTTCCTTCAACATTGATCCCACAATCACAGTCGGGTCCAGATCATTATCTTTCAAGATTTTTGCAATCATCGCGGTTGTCGTCGTTTTACCGTGAGTACCCGAAACGGCGATTGTATATTTATCTTTCGAAACAATACCAAGCATTTCTGGATAGGAAATAACTGGAATGTTTAATTTCATAGCTTCTGCAACCTCTGGATTTTCATCAGGCACAGCAATGGTTCGAACGATTAAATCAATATCATCCGTAACGTTCCAAGCATCATGCCCTTCATACACCTTTATGCCCATATTTTCTAATTCAATTGTTACAGGTGAAAGTGATGAATCTGAGCCGGTAATTTCTTTACCCTCCAAAGATAACATGCGAGCAATGGCAGATATGCCAATGCCACCCACGCCAATGAAGTGAACCTTCTTAATTTTTTCAAGATTAATCATTTATATAAATCAATAGTAAAAAATTAAAAGTTAGAAGTGAAATTTAGAATTCAAAAGTTAAATACTTTTTACTTTAAATTTTTAGTTCTAACTTTTACTTTTTGACTTACTGTTAAATCGTCTCTACCAACATCATATTTGTGTTCACATTTTTTCCAAAAGGAGAACCGCAAGTTACTACAATCTTATCTCCAGCGACAACAAGTTTTTTCGCTTTCAAGAATTTTCGGATTACCTCTACTGCATCACTAACATGAGCAAACTTATCAACAAGTACTGGATATGTTCCAGAAGATAATATTGATTGTCTGAATGTTATTTCATTTGGAGTGAAGACAAGAACTGGCTGATTTGGTTTGAATCTCGAAACAAAACGAGCGCTGTTTCCTGACTGAGTTAGACATACAATATATTTTGCATCAATTCTATTTGCAGTTTTTACCACTGATGCTGTGACTGATTCACCAACTTCTTGAAGTGGAGTATGTAATACAGCTCTCAATAAATGTTGATTTATAATTGTGGACTCAATACTTACAGCTACACGACTCATAACCTCAACTGCTTCAGTTGGAAAATCTCCAAGAGTTGTTTCCTCTGAAAGCATCACAGCATCTGTTCCATCGATAATCGCATTAGCAATATCTGAAACTTCTGCACGAGTAGGAACAGGAGATTTAATCATAGACTCTAGCATTTGAGTTGCAGTAATTACTGGTTTTCCAACTTCATTACACTTTCGAATCATCATTTTTTGAAGAGCTGGAACTTGTTCTGCAGGAACTTCAATAGCTAAGTCACCTCGAGCAACCATTATTCCATCAGAAAGTGCGATAATTTCATCAATATTTTTTATAGCTTGAGGAGTTTCAACTTTTGCAATAATCTTTGCTTGTGATTTTGCTTTCTTCAAAATTTCTCGTAATTCTGTAATATCTGATGCGTGACGAACAAATGAAAGTGCAACAAAATCAACTTTATGCTTGATACCAAATTCTAAATCTTTTTTATCCTTTGCTGTGAGTGAAGAAATTGAAATATCTGAATCTGGAAGGTTTACACCTCTCTTTCCTTTTATTTCACCCCCTACAAGAATTTTACAAATTACATCATTACCTTTTACTTCAAGAACCTCAAGTTTCTTTCGGCCATCGTGAAGATATACAATATGACCCTTAGCAACCTCTTTTGCAAAATTAGGATAATTTACAGAAACACGATGCTCATCTCCTTCAATTTGGTCAGTAGTGATTGTAAATTTTGAACCTTCCTTTAGAATTATACCTTCTGGTGTTTTAAACATGCCAATTCGAATCTTTGGACCAGCAAGATCTTGTAGAGTTGCGGCTACAATACCTGTCTTATCTGAAGCAAGTTTTAGGTTTTTAACACGATTAGAATGTTCTGCAAAATCTCCATGGGAGAAGTTCAGACGCATAACATTCATGCCGGCTTTAAGTAGTTTAGTAAGAGCCTCTTCGGACTCTGTTGCGGGACCGATAGTACATACAATTTTTGTCTTTTTTACTGGAATCATTTTTTTTGATGAATTAAAACTTTAATAATTTCTATATGAGCACGCATTATACACGATTTTGACCAAAATTCAAACTTGTAGCGCGTTCTAACACTTACTAACTCATTGTCTGCATTTTGAATTTCCAACTAGAGTGAGCCTTTTCTTTTCTGGAAACTTGGGAGGAGTGGCGACGACGGACAGAGAAAAAACTTAGCAAAGTTTTTTCGTGTTCCAGAAAAGAAAATGGCGAACGTTACTCTATGCCAGAAAGTATTCTAATATCCGCCCCCACAGCATTTAACCTTTCAGCAATCTCTTCATAACCTCGTTTAATTGAATATACATTTCGAAGTACAGACTTTCCTTCTGCAGCAAGCATTGCAATCATAATAATCACTGCTGGACGAAGAGCTGGTGGACAGACGACCTGAGCGGGTTTTAGTTTTGTGGGACCCATCACAAAAACACGATGAGGATCAGCAAGAGTAACTTGAGCTCCAAGCCTATTCAGTTCTGTAAAATACACAGCTCGGTTTTCCCACATCCAATCATGAATTAAAGTCGTACCTTCTGCCTGAGTCATTATAGGAACAAAGAAAGGGAGGTTGTCGGTATTAATTCCAGGATACGGTTGAGCATGTAACTTATCATGCGGAGCTTTTAATTTTGAAGGGTAGACAGTAATATCGACAAGTTTTGTTCGCCCGTTTGATGCTAAGTAGATTTTTGTCTTATCATATTTAAGTCCCATTTTTTCAAGTTTTAAAATCTCAAGAGCGAGGAAATCTATCGGGCAACGTTTTACTGTCAAAGTTGAACCAGTAGTGATAGCAGCTGAAAGAAACATCATCGACTCAATTGGATCCTCACTGTTTGTATATTCAACAGGAATATTAATTTCTCCAAGTCCGTGAATGATCAGGTCGGTTGTTCCTATACCTTCAATTTTTACACCAAGTTTTTCTAGGAAAAAACAAACATCTTGAACTTGATAGTTCGGTGGAGCAAATTTTATTGTTGTTACTCCTTTAATTCCAGCAGCTGCGATTATAATATTTTCGGCTGCTGTATCACTAGATTCATACATCACAATATCTGAAGGTTTTAATTTACCGTGAGAAATTAAATAATGATCAGTTTTTGAAATAATTTTTATACCAAGATTTTCTAGTCCAAAACGATGGGCAGTAATCGTACGATCACCCATTTTACAACCGCCAGCATGAGGAAGTTTAAAACTTGATAGATGATGAACAAGTGAACCAATCATCATTATGGCAGAACGAATACGCCCAGCTGATGCATGATCTAATTTATCCATCTTAAATACTTTTGGTGGAATTATTTCTACACTATTTTTATCAATCCATCTTACTGACACGCCAATACTTTCCATAATTTCAACCAACCTATATACCTCTTCTATTTTTGGTATGCCGTGAAGAATAGTTTTGGATTTATTTATAAGTGAAGCACAAAGAAGACCCATCGCTCCATTTTTTGAAGCATTCGTTACAACAGATCCGTGTAATTTTTTTCCACCATGTATTTCAAAATCAATAGACGTTGAAAGTGATATTATTTTTCTCCCAAGTGCTTTACTTATTTTCTCCACTTCCCCAGTCGTAAAATTTTGCTTCCCTGCTTCCATACGAGCAACAGCGCTTTGTGATGTATTTAAAAGCTTTGCAAAATCATCCTGTGTCATTCCTCGTTCCTCACGAAGAGTTTTAATAAAAAAGCCAATATGGCCAGCTGTGTTGTCTTTTGTCATTCCATAAATATATCACATATGATATATTTAATAAATGGAATATTGTGAAAATTATAATTTAAAAAATCACTCAACATTAAAAATCGGCCCTGTAAATGCAAAAGTTGTTTATATCGATAAAAAGGAAGATATAGAGCAAAGCCTAGAAATAGCAAAAAAACAAAATCTTATACCCTACCCCCTCGGAGGAGGCTCAAATACTGTTTTTTCTGATTCTGTTGTGGATAAGTACCTTTTCTTAATACCGAGAATGTCGTCTATTAAACTATTTGGGAAAAGGTCTGACCTTAAGAATTCAGAAAGGTCAGACCTTGAAGAGAATAGTTTAATAACCATTGATGCCGGACTCGAATGGGACAAAGCAGTCGAACAAACAGTGGAAATGGATCTTTCCGGACTAGAAGCACTTTCCTGGATCCCCGGACTTGTGGGAGCCTCACCTGTACAAAATATTGGTGCATATGGAGCTGAAGTAAAAGATTCAATTCACACTGTTCATACCTATGATTTTAGAGAAAAGAAGTTTGTCGATTTTAGTAATGAAGAATGCGAATTTGAATATAGAAATAGTATTTTCAAAAAATCCCCAGGTAGATATTTTATATACGCCGTCACCTTTTCTCTATTAAAAATTTCTGCCAAGGCCCGGCCTTCGGTTCCTCAATACAAAGACGTGATTTCATATTTTGAAACCAGAAACATTATTTCACCAACTTTAAAAGAAATTCGTGAATCGATAATTGAAATCAGAAAAGCTAAATTACCTAACCCCCTCGAAACTCCAAATGCCGGATCATATTTTGGTAACCCAATTGTTTCAAAAGAAAAAGCTGAGATACTCCTCCAAAAATTCCCCAGCATGCCAATGTTTGATTTTGAACCATCCTCGTCTGTCACCCCTACTTCTCTGTCATTCCCGTGGAGGCGGGAATCCATGGATCAAGAATATTTTTCTTCTGAAAAATCTCCTGACCACAACTCGACTTGTCAGTCTCCGTCCTTGCGCTTGGAAACTCTTCCGAGCTCACCTCGCATTCGCAAGGATGACAAGCAGGAATACAAAAAACTCTTCGCCGGCTGGCTTATAGATAAGGCTGGATTAAAAGGGTATGAAAATAATAATTTCAGCATTCACAAAGATCACGCCCTAGTAATAATTGGAAACGAAAAAGGCACACTTTCTGAGTTACTAGAGTTTGAAAGCTATATTAAACAAAAAGTCTTTGAGATATTTGGAGTGGAATTAGAGAGAGAGCCTGTGATAGTAAACTAGAAAATGATTTAAAATTTATAATTCAAAAATAAATGCAAAATACATTTCTATCCCATTCCTAAATCTTGAATCATAAATCTTAATTCTGCGCCTTTGGCGCTCACCACTCAAAATTCCCCTTCACATAATCTGCTAATTTTTTCATATCAGCTTCCCTATCATCAGAGCCGAGCACCACAATATACAAAATACCCTTAGGGGCCTGTAGAGCAAGCACAAGATTTTGTTTTGCTAAATCTGTAAAACCAGTTTTACCAACAATTATCGGAAAGGGTAATTCTTGCTCCATAAATTCATAGGTTGAAATCGCAATATGATGAATTGATCCATCTATCTTTAAAATACTAGCTGTCGGCAAACTTACAATCCCCACTAACTCTGGATTTTTCTTTACCAAAATACTCATAAGGGTTGCCACATCGGAAGCTGTGGAAGTATTTGTTCCACCACCTTCTCCATCAAGCCCCGTGCAATTAAAAAATCTTGTAGATGGAGCTCCTGAATAATTTGCAAAAGCATTCATTCTTTGGATTATGTTCCCACTTTCATTTTCACATATTGCCCGAGCAGCATCATTATCAGACTCAACTAGCATAGACTTCACAAGCTCTTTCACTGCCAATATATCACTTATGCTATATCGATTCATTGTTCCAACTTCAATTGTGCTTGTAGAAAATTGAGCTAAAAGGGAACCAGAACTGTTAAGTGCTACCATTGCCGTTGTGATCTTTGTAATACTTGCAATCGGAAGCTTTTTGTCTGTGTTATACATTACTAAATATCTTTTACCAAAATCCCCCTCATACACAGCTAAATATGCCTTCGCGGAAAGGCTGGGAAAAGTAAAAGAACTAAATTTTTGTCTTGGATATATAGAGCCTTCATTCTTAGAAAAAACTTCTACGACACCTCTCAAAAATGGGGATTTGTTTGAATTAGCAGTAACTAATCTTATAGAATATGCACTAATAATTATGAGCATAGCCAAAACAATCACAAGGGGTAATTTGGGTATTTTCTTCATATTTCCAGTTTAACACAATTTCTGAAGGTTTGGAGATAATGGAATCTAAATATAAAAAATAATGGTATAATTTTTTAATGTCCAATCTTAAAGAAAAGCCAAAATTCAAATGGTCAATGGAAATCCTATCAAGATTTCCGGTAAATCTTCGTAATGAAATTCTTGACGAGATACCCGAAGCCGATGAAGACTATGTAAATTTTATAAACTCTTGGATTTTAGAGTCTGAAAATCCTGTATTTATATTGAATATAGACATGATAAAACAAAATAAGAAGAGACTAGAAATGATACCTCAATATATTCTTGATATCATAAACCATAAATGGGACATAAATATTATAACTAAAAATATTATCGACATTGATTATGGAAGATATCTTAAGTATGCCAAATTAGACAAAACAACAGCTAAACCCTCAACTGTCGTAAATGGAGAAATTTCTTTTGGTATAAGTCGTTGGGTCGCAAGCCTCATTCGTGGTGATAAAGGAATTTATGTTTGGAAAATCAAGAGCTAATTATCTTATCGAAAAAAATTTTTACAGCCAGAGCTATTACAAGAAAAGAGATTACATATATCATAGATGAAATTATAGCATTTTTGGATTATAAATTCTCATTCAAAAATTCTTCCAATCTATTCAAATTTCTTAGCTCTGGATTATAGTAATGTGTCTTTATTCCAATTGATTCAGCACTCTTTACCGCGTC
>CAIZIN010000001.1 GCA_903933085.1 uncultured bacterium | reverse complement strand
GGCTCTAGGCCCTAGCTCAAAAAACTTTCCCTTTGGGAAAGTTTTTTTAATTAATTTTGTATTCTAAGCTAGAGCCTAGTGCTCGACTTATTTTTGTTCACAAAAATAGAAGTGCCCTTGTGGCATAGCGCCTAACCGCTATCCTGTGCAATTCCCATCTTATCGAGCACAACCTCATGATCAAAATCTAAGATATCCCTTACAAGCTTATCGTACATATCAAGTCGATATTTAAAATCAGCTGTTTCAAAAGTTGAAAATCTAAGTTCTCTACCAATTTCTGCCTCCATAGATTTTATAGAAGTATCGAGTCTTGCTTTACTTAAATTGTCTCCGACAACAAGAATATCAATGCGTGAATCAAAATCCTGTATAAACACACCTGTAATAACAACAAACTTTAGCTTACCTGCCTTTGAAAGTTTTGAAATAATTTCATTATGTGAAAAAGGCGCAGTTTTGATGAGAAGCTGTTGTAAGGCAGAAAGCAAAGGAAACTCTGGATTCACATACCAACCATCAACTCGCTTTTTAATCATTTTCCCTCGGCTTTCAAATTCTTTGAAAAAAGTTCGTTTTTTAACAAACTTAATTTTTTCAAGACTTCCAAGTTCTCGACGAACATTTGCAGAACTAGATTTTGTTCGTTCGGAAATAGTATCTTTATCGAAAATCTCCCTCACATTGAAAAGAAACAATTTAATAATTTTAACCTTTGCAGAACCACCAAAAAGTCGTTCTAGAATTTCTGTCTTGTTCATATTATCGATTATACCACCATGTAGAGCCCTCGCAAGCAAAACTTGCTGGGGTCCTGCATCCGCATTTCTGTCATCCTCGCGAATACGAGGATCCAGGTTAATTCGAATTAAAAAATCACACCTGTAAGTGTGATTTTTACTTTATGCTTTCAACCATTAAAGCAGCCCAAAAATCGCCAAACTTGATAAAATTATAACTGCAAAAACTGCTATAAATATTAAAGATGTTTTATCTATCATTACTTAAACATTGTAGCAAAAAAATCAAAAATTTTCGATACCACGCTTTTTGTCGTGGGCGCTGAAATAGAATTTGCTAAAAGTTCATCCTTGCTCTCGTTTTCTAAATCAGTCTTTGTATCAGCACCAAAGACACCCCCACCTCCTTCACTATCTGCAAATTCTACATAATTACCTTCTTGAGCATAAGCATAATCCAACTCATTTTTAATAGAAAGAAGCTTTTGAGAAATCTCCACAAGTTGTTCTTCTTTTTCTTTGCTTAAAATTGGCCCACTTTCAAACGCAATTTGATTATCTGGATAAAAAAGAGCAACTTTTTCCCCGCCCAAAACATTACTTAGCACAGACTCAGGAATCTTAATACTTGCATTTGCAGAAATAATCGTATCTTTAGGAATTAAATATTCTTTATCTTTTCCTTTGATTTTCCACTCACCAATATTTAAATCTGTAGAATTTTCATTTATAAATTCAGCATACGAATCTGAAAGGACAATCTTAACTTTAGGCTCGATAATTTTTACTTTTGTGATATCAACAGCATCTTCGTTATCAATGGAAGAATTTAACACAACATTATACTCCCCCGGAAAAAGATAAGTGTGAATTATTTCATCACCTTCCGAAGATGTACCGTCTCCAAATGTCCACAAATATTTTGCGCCAGAAATATTTTTGCCAGTTTTTTTATCTTTTGTATAAGATTTAAATTCCAAAGGTGTGTGTAAAAACCCCAAACGTTCTCTGCCCGCTTCCACATTAAGAGAAAGGGGTTCATATGTAGAAAGTGAAACCGAGCTCGAATAAACATAGTATGAGCTTCCGCCACTGGAAGTTGTAGTTTTTGTTGTAGAAGTTGCCGTCGATGTAGATGTAGTGGTGGAAGTTGAGGTGTCCGTTGCGGTATCATTTGAATCGGTTTCTTCAGCAAACTCCCCTTCAGTATCTACTGTTGCATTTACTGCACCAGGGGTTGGATTAGCACTTATCCATCCTGCATCATTTTTTTGCAACGAATTTCCATTATCATATGCTCCTTGTGTTTTTAAGTAAAACACTTCATCTACGATAACTTTATTCTTGTCTTTAATTTCCAATGACTCACCATCATTGATTAAAGAAAAGGTACTATCATAAATATTTCCTGAATAACCAACAACACTTAAGAATTTTGCAATGTCATCCACCACAACAGCAAATCCGTCTGCGTATATTTGAAATGAACCCTGCTTCAAAGCCAAACCATGATCTGTACCGGACTCTGTAAATTTCCAACCGGTTACATCAATATCTGAAGAACCAATATTTTTTAATTCTATCCATTCATATCCAGCATCAGATCCTTTTGGATTATACATTATTTCATTAATCACAATTTGCGATGAAGAAAATGAAGGGGTAATAATTAAACCAAAACACAAAACAAATAGTAAAAATTTTTTCATAAAGATTT
This sequence comes from uncultured bacterium, assembly GCA_903933085.1. Taxonomy (GTDB): domain Bacteria; phylum Patescibacteriota; class Minisyncoccia; order Phycocordibacterales; family CAIZIN01; genus CAIZIN01. The sequence goes on along the minus strand of CAIZIN010000001.1, from coordinate 101 downwards.
TTCCTTAGACTAGGTAATCTTATTTTTTTGTTCATACCCTTAGTTTGTCATCCTCGCTGTAATCAGCGGGGATCCAAGTTAATTCAAAGTTATATATTACT